>NZ_JBHYYB010000037.1:0-84108 GCF_042752535.1 Kitasatospora sp. NPDC059327
GTCCGGGGGAGCTCCCGGACCGCCCCGCCGCCGCGTGTGCGCTACGGGACGTTGGCCTTCACCAGGCCGTTGAGGGCGGCGACCGGGTCGAGCGGGTTGGCGAACGACCCGCCGGGGACGGTCAGCTCGACGTTGGCCCCGCGCAGCGTGGTGGTGAGGCGGTAGCCGCCGTCGTCGAGCTTCTCGGACCACCAGGTGACGCCGTCGATGGTGGGGGAGATGTCCTTGGCGTGTTCGCCGTTCAGCTGCTCCGGCCGCTCCACGCCGCAGCGCAGCACGACGCGCGGCGAACTGGCCCAGGCGGCCACGTACGGGGAGGCGGGCGACGGATCCTTGCGGGCGTGGCCGAGCAGCTCCTGCGGCAGTGCCGCGGCCAGCGCCTGGCAGTACGTGGCGGCTCTGCCCGTGGGCGTCGGCACCTCGATCTTCGCGGGCGCGCCCCAGCTGCCGAGCAGTACCACGACGGTACAGCTCAGCGCCAGGGGCAGGGCGAGCCACCGGACGGGGGCGGGCAGGGCCGCCAGGAAGCGGGGGACGCGGGGTTCTCGGGCCACCCGGCGATGGTAACGGGGGCTTACAGGTGGACCACCGGACAGGTGAGGGTGCGGGTGATGCCCTCGACCTGTTGGACCTTGGCCACCACCAGGCGACCGAGGTCGTCCACGGTCTCGGCCTCGGCCCGCACGATCACGTCGTACGGGCCGGTGACGTCCTCGGCCTGGAGGACTCCGGGGATCCCGGCGATGGACCGGGCCACGGAGGTGGCCTTGCCGACCTCGGTCTGGATCAGGATGTATGCCTGTACCACGGGGGGACCTCCCGGCGGCTGGGTACGGGGGACGGCGCCGTGCTCGCCCGTTCGGGCGTCGGGGGTGGGGAACGGGCTCACCGGCATTCCGATCACCACGCTACCGCGCAGCGGGCCGGGGAGGGGAGACTTCGGCACCTCCGGAGGGCGTACGCTGCGCGCGGGGGACCGGGGGCGCACGAGTTCTGATTCCGATGGAAACGCGAGAGGACGGCAGATGCAGGGGACCGTGGGCGAGCTCGGCGAGTTCGGACTCATCAGGGAGCTGACGGCCCGGGTACCGCTCACCGACGCGGTCGACCTCGGTCCGGGGGACGACGCCGCGGTGGTGAAGGCACCGGACGGCCGGGTGGTCGCCACCACGGACGTCCTAATCGAGAACCGGCACTTCCGCCGGGACTGGTCGACCGCCTACGACGTGGGCCGCAAGGCCGCCGCCCAGAACCTCGCCGACGTGGCCGCGATGGGCGCGGTGCCCACCGCGATCCTGCTCGGCCTGGTCGCCCCCGCCGATCTGCCCACCACCTGGGCCACCGAGCTGATGGACGGGCTGCGCGACGAGTGCCAGGTGGCCGGCGCCACGGTGGTCGGCGGCGATGTGGTGCGCGGCGATGTCATCACCCTCGCCATCACGGCGCTCGGTGACCTCCAGGGGCGCGCGCCCGTGACGCGCTCCGGGGCCCAGGTGGGCGACGTGGTCGCGGTCACCGGCTGGCTCGGCTGGTCCGCCGCAGGGCTGACCGTGCTGCAGCGCGGCTTCCGCTCGCCGCGGGCCTTCGTCGAGGCGCACCGCCGGCCCGAGCCGCCGTACCACGCGGGCCCGGCCGGGGCCGAGTTGGGCGCCACCGCGATGGTCGACGTCAGTGACGGACTGGTGGCCGACCTCGGCCACGTCGCCCGGGCCAGCGCGATGGACATCGACCTGCGGGCCGCGGACTTCGACGTCCCGGCTCAGATGGCCGACATCGGCCAGGCGGTCGGGGTGGACCCGCTGGTCTGGGTGCTCTCCGGCGGTGAGGACCACGCGATCGTGGCGACCTTCCCGCGCGGTGTCCAACTCCCGGCCCGCTGGCGCGTGGTGGGTGAGGTGACCGGCCGGGCCCGGCCGTCGCGCGGCGGCCGGGTGACGGTGGACGGCGAGCCCTGGGACCGGGTCGGCGGCTGGGACCACTTCGCCGAGTGACCGGTACGCCGGTCGCCGCGACGGGTGGGTGACGGTCGGACACGGGTGACGCGGGTGACGCTCCGGACGAGCGGCGCACCGGTCCGGGCGGGTGGACCGCGTAGGCTTGCGCTCGATCGGGCCCACCCGCCCCCAGGCGTGGGTGGTCTGAACCACTGCGGAGCGGGAGAGCACAGCCACCATGCGCATCGGTGTCCTGACCAGCGGCGGCGACTGCCCCGGACTCAACGCGGTGATCCGCTCCGTGGTGCACCGGGGGACCGATGTGCACGGCGACGAGATCGTCGGCATCGAGGACGGCTTCCTCGGCCTGATCGAGGGCCGCACCCGGCCGATCTCGCACGACGACGTCACCGGTCTGCTGACCCTCGGCGGCACCATCCTGGGCTCGGCCCGGGTGCAGCGGGACCGGATCGCCTGGGCGGTGGAGAACGCGCAGACCCTCGCCCGGGACATCGGCATCGAGGCGCTGATCGCGATCGGCGGCGAGGGCACGCTGACCGCCGCCAAGATGTTCAGCGACGCCGGGCTGCCGGTGGTCGGTGTGCCGAAGACCATCGACAACGACATCGACGCGACCGACGTCACCTTCGGGTTCGACACCGCGGTGCACGTCGCGACCGACGCGATCGACCGGCTGAAGACCACCGCCGAATCACACCAGCGCGTGATGGTGGTGGAGTTGATGGGCCGGCACACCGGCTGGATCACCCTCACCGCCGGGATGGCGGGGGGCGCCCACGGCATCCTGATCCCGGAGAAGCCCTTCGACATCGAGGGGGTGGCCCGGATGGTCGAGGACCGCTTCTCCCGGGGCAAGAAGTTCGCGATCATCGCCGTCGCCGAGGGCGCGGCCCCGCTGCCCGGCACGATGCGCTTCGACCACGGCGACGTCGACCAGTTCGGCCACCGGACGTTCGGCGGGATCGGCAACCGGCTGGCCAACGAGCTGGAGAACCTGCTCGGCAAGGAGGCCCGGCCGGTCATCCTCGGTCACACCCAGCGCGGCGGCACCCCCACCGCCCGGGACCGGGTGCTCGCCACCCGCTTCGGCTGGCACGCGGTGGAGGCCGTCCACAAGGGCGCCTTCGGCCACTTCACCGCGCTGCGCGGCAACGACATCGCGCTGGTGCCGGTCGCCGAGGCGGTCACCCAGCTCAAGACCGTGCCGCAGGACCGCTGGGCGGAATCCGAAGCGGTGCTCTGAGGCGGCGCGGGTAGGTTGGGTCCCATGTCCCTCCCGTCCTCCGCCCCCGTTCCCGGCGGCCGCCTCCCGGCCGGCCCCTCCTCCGCACCCCCGCGGGTGCTCACCGTCGCCGGATCCGACTCCGGCGGCGGCGCCGGCATCCAGGCCGACCTCAAGGCGATGCTGGCCCTCGGCGTGCACGGCATGAGCGTGATCACCGCCGTCACCGCGCAGAACTCGCTCGGCGTCCAGGGGTACTGGGAGCTGCCGGCCGAGGCCGTCCGGGCCCAGTTCCGCAGTGTGGTGGACGACATCGGGGTCCAGGCCGTGAAGACCGGCATGCTCGCCTCGATCGAGCTGGTCGAGACCGTCTCCGAGCTGCTGGCCGGGGTCGGGGCCCCGGTGGTGGTCGACCCCGTCGGCGTCTCCAAGCACGGCGACGCGCTGCTGGCCGCCGAGGCCGTCGCCACCGTCCGGGAGAAGCTGCTGCCGGTCGCCACCCTCGCCACGCCCAACCTGCACGAGGTGACGCAGCTCACCGGGCGCACCGTCGAGGACGAGGCCCAGATGCTCGACGCGGCGAAGGCCCTGCACGACCTCGGGCCGCGCTGGGTCCTGGTCAAGGGCGGGCACCTGGAGGGCGAGGCCGCCGACCTGCTGTACGGCGGGCCGGGGGAGGAACACTGGTACCGCGCGCCCCGCTACGACAACCGGCACACCCACGGCACCGGCTGCACGCTGGCCAGCGCCATCGCCGCCCAGCTGGCCAAGGGCGAGCCGCTGCCCGCGGCGGTGGCCTCGGCGAAGGCCTACATCACCGGCGCGATCGCCGGCGGGTTCGCGCTCGGGGCCGGCATCGGCCCGGTGGACCACGCCTGGCGCTGGCGCTGAGCGGTCCCGGCCGGAAACGACCACGGGCGGGCCCGAGGGCCCGCCCGTGGCGGCTCCGAGCACGCTCGGAGGAACCGGCCGGTCCGAGAAACAGGAAGCCGGTCCACCCGAGGATGGACCGGCTTCCTGGAGGACCGGCTTACCGGTCTGCGCGTCAGCGCGAGACCTTACCGGCCTTGATGCACGAGGTGCAGACGTTGAGCCGCTTCGGCGTCCGCCCAATCACAGCGCGCACCGTCTGAATGTTGGGGTTCCAACGACGGGGGGTACGGCGGTGAGAGTGGGAGATGCTGTTGCCGAAGCCCGGCCCCTTGCCGCAGACGTCGCAGTTGGCAGCCACAGGAGTCACTCCAAGACTTCAGATCATTTACGTTCGAAACCCCGCCAACCCACCGGAGCACTCACGTGAACCAGATCAGATCAATGGGGTGAGCCTGGACTGTTCCAGGCAACCGGAAGAGCATACAACGCTTGCTTCCGTTCAACGAAACTACCACGTCTGCGCAGGTGATCGCTGCGCTCGCCGCTTCCGGCGGCCGCCCCCGGCCCCCGATAACCTGCCGGTACCACCCCTCGCCGCTGCCCTGACCGTGTCGCCGCCCGTCAGGCCATCACGGCGTCCCACCCGGAGGAGACCTGGTGCTGACCACGCTCGACGCCCCGGCCGTGCGCAGCTGGTGCCAGCTGGCCCTGCGCGCGCTCGGCCAGGCCCGCGAGGAGATCGACGCACTCAACGTCTACCCCGTCCCGGACGGCGACACCGGCACCAACCTCTATCTGACCGTCGAGTCGGCCGCCGCCGCCGTGGAGAGCCGCTTCACCGACCCGGCGGGCGGCCCGGCCCCCGGGCTGGCCGAGACCGCCCGGGCGATGGCCAGGGGCGCGCTGGTCGGCGCCCGGGGCAACTCCGGCGTGATCCTCGCCCAGTGGCTGCGCGGCACCGCTGAGCAGCTGGCCCGCGGCGGTGGCGCCGACCAGCTGCGGGCCGCCCTCCAGCAGGCCGCCGACTCCGCCTACCAGGCGGTCGCCGAACCCGTCGAGGGCACCCTGCTGACCGTCGCCCGGGTGGCGGCCCGGGAGGCGACCCGGGCCGGTGACGGGCTCGCCCAGGTCGCCGACACCGCCTACCGGGCGGCCCGGGACGCGCTGCGGCACACCCCCGAACAGCTCGCCGTCCTGGCCGAGGCCGGTGTGGTGGACGCCGGCGGACGCGGCCTGGTCGCCGTCCTCGGGGCGCTCGCCGACGCCGTGGCCGGCCACCAGCCGATGGGTCCGGTCGCGCTGCGCGGTGACGTCCGGCCGGTCGAGAGCTTCGAGGGCCCGCCCGTCGGCCACCGCCGCCCGCCCTCCGGCGCGCGGTGCGAGACCCCCCATCTGCGGCCGGCCGGTCCGGGACACCCCGCCTTCGAGGTGATCTACCTGCTGGACGCCCCGGACGAGGCGCTGCCCGCCCTGCGCGAGCGGCTCGCCGCACTGGGCGACTCGCTGGTGGTCGGTGGCGGCGACGGCCTCTGGAACGTCCATGTGCACGTGGACGACGCGGGGGCCGCCGTGGAGGCCGGGCTGGGGGCCGGGCGACCGCACCGGATCCGGATCACCCACTTCGCCGAGGCCGCCGCCCGGTCCGGCACCGCCGACGACCGGGGCGAGCGGGAGGAGCGGACCAGGGCGGTGCTCTCGGTGGTCTCCGGCGCGGGCCTGGCCGAGCTCTGCGAGCAGGCCGGCGCCGTCGTCCTGCACGCCGACCCGGACCGGCCCCCGGCCAGCGCCGAACTCGCCGCCGCCGTCCGCCGGGCGGGTGCCCGTGAGGTCGTCCTGCTGCTCAACGACCCCGAGCTGCGGGCCGCCGCGGGCGCCGCCGCCGCCCAGCTGCGCGAGGAGGGCGTGCGGATCGCCGTCCTGCCCACCCGCTCGCCGGTCCAGGGCCTGGCCGCGCTCGCCGTGCACGAGGCCGGCCGGCGCTTCGACGAGGACGTGGTCGCCATGACCTCCGCGGCCGGTGCCACCCGGTACGCCGAGCTCGCCGTCGCCGAGGGGGAGTCCTGGACGATGGCCGGGGTCTGCCAGGCCGGGGACGTGCTCGGCCTGATCGACGGGGACGTGGTGGTGATCGGCACCGGGCCGGCCGAGGTCGGGACGAGCGTGCTCGACCGGATGCTCGGCGCGGGCGGCGAACTCGTCACCCTGATCCTCGGCGAGGGCGTGGACGAGGAGCTGGCCGAGCGGCTGGTCGCGCACGCCCGGCACCGGCGGCCGGAGGTCGACGCGGTGGTCTTCCGCGGCGGCCAGGAGTCCGCGCCGCTGCTCATCGGCGTGGAGTAGCGGGCGGGCGGGCGGGTGGTGCGGTGGCGTCGGCCGGGCGCGGTGGGCGGCGCCGGGCCGCGGGTGGCGCCCGGAATGTCGGTCCGGTGGTGTAAACAAGGGCCTGATGGGCGCTCTCGATGAACCACTGACCAAGCTCGTCGGCGACCGTACCGCCAAGGTGCTCGCCGACAGCCTCAAGCTGCGCACGGTCGGGGACCTGCTGCACCACTATCCGCGGCGCTACGTCGAGCGGGGCCAGCTCACCAGCCTGGACGAGCTGGAGATCGACGAGCACGTCACCGTGCTGGCCCGGATCGAGAAGGTCACCCTGATCCCGTTCCGCGGCCGCAAGGGGGACCGCCTGGAGGTGGTCGTCACCGACGGCCGCAGCCGGCTCTCGCTGGTCTTCTTCAACCAGGGCTGGCGGCAGAAGGAGCTCAGGACGGGCGCCCAGGGCCTGTTCGCGGGCAAGGTCGGCGTCTTCAACCGCAGCCGCCAGCTGGTCTCGCCGGACTACCAACTGCTCGACGAGGACGCCGGATCGGACGCCGCCCGGCAGTTCGCCGGCCGGCTGATCCCGGTCTACGGCGCCAGCGCCCAGATGCCCAGCTGGAAGCTGTCCATCTGCGTCGAGACCGCGCTCGCCAAGCACCTGGACGACGTCGGCGAACCGCTGCCGGCGGAGCTGCGCGAGCGGCACGACCTGATCCCGCTCCCCGAGGCGCTGGAGCTGATCCACCGGCCGCGCGGCCAGGCCGACCGCGAGCGCGCCCAGAGCCGGCTCCGCTGGGACGAGGCCTTCGTCCTCCAGGTCGCGCTCGCGCGCCGCCGGGCCGCCGACTCGGCGCTGCCGGCCAAGCCGCGCCGGGCCCGCGAGGGCGGACTGCTGGACGCCTTCGACGCCCGGCTCCCCTTCACCCTCACCGACGGCCAGCTCAAGGTCGCCGCCGAGATCTTCGCCGACCTGGCCACCGAGCACCCGATGCACCGGCTGCTCCAGGGCGAGGTCGGCTCGGGCAAGACGCTCGTCGCGCTGCGCGCGATGCTCGCCGTGGTCGACGCGGGCGGCCAGGCCGTCCTGCTGGCGCCCACCGAGGTCCTGGCGCAGCAGCACCACCGGTCGATCGTCGAGATGATGGGGGACCTGGCCGAGGGCGGCCTGCTGGGCGGCTCGGACCTCGGTACCCGGGTGGTGCTGCTGACCGGTTCGATGGGCGTCCCGGCCCGCCGGCAGGCGATGCTGGACATGGCCTGCGGGGACGCGGGCATCGCGATCGGCACCCACGCGCTGATCGAGGACAAGGTGCAGTTCCAGGACCTCGGCCTGGTCGTGGTGGACGAGCAGCACCGCTTCGGCGTCGAGCAGCGGGACGCGCTGCGGGCCAAGGGTGAGCAGCCGCCGCACCTGCTGGTGATGACGGCCACCCCGATCCCGCGCACCGTCGCGATGACCGTCTTCGGGGATCTGGAGACCTCGGTGCTGGACCAGCTGCCGGCCGGCCGTTCGCCGATCTCCACCCATGTCGTCCCGGCCCTGGAGAAGCCCAACTTCCTGGCCCGGGCCTGGGAGCGGGTCCGCGAGGAGGTGGCCAAGGGCCACCAGGCCTACGTGGTCTGCCCCCGGATCGGGGACGAGGACCCGGCTGACCCCAAGAAGAAGCGCAGGTCCGCACCGGCCGAGGACCTGGAGGACCTCACCGGCGCGGAGGCGGGCGCGGGCGCCGCGAGCGACGAGCGGCGCCCCCCGCTGTCGGTCGTCGAGACCGCCGAGCAGCTGGTGAAGGGCCCGCTGGCCGGGCTGCGGGTGGAGATCCTGCACGGCCGGCTCGCGCCCGACGCCAAGGACGAGGTGATGCGCCGGTTCGCGGCCGGCGGGGTGGACGTCCTGGTGGCGACCACGGTGATCGAGGTGGGCGTCAACGTCCCCAACTCCACCGCGATGGTGATCATGGACGCCGACCGCTTCGGCGTCTCCCAGCTGCACCAGCTGCGCGGCCGGGTCGGGCGCGGCAGCGCGGCCGGGCTCTGCCTGCTGGTCAGCGACATGCCGGCGGGCAGCGCCGCCCGGGCCAGGCTGGAGGCGGTGGCCGGCACCCTGGACGGCTTCGAGCTGTCCCGGATCGACCTCGAACAGCGGCGCGAGGGCGATGTGCTGGGCCAGGCGCAGTCCGGGGTGAAGTCCTCGCTGAAGGTGCTTTCCGTCCTGGAGGACGAGGAGGTCATCGTGACGGCCCGGGCCGAGGCCACCCGACTGGTCGCCGAGGACCCGGGGCTGACCGCCCACCCGGACCTGCGCACCGCGTTGGAGAGCCTGCTCGACGCCGACCGCGCGGAGTACCTGGAGAAGGGCTGAACCCCTTCCCTGTCGGGAGCCCGGCCGGCGGGGTCGTCGGCCGGTCGATTGTCAGACCCCCGCGAGAGAATGTAGTTGTTCAGGGCGCGCCTCCAAGGTGCGTACCTGGCACGACACTTGGGGGTCCTGCCATGGCATTCCGTCATCTCAACGAGCTCCCGCTGGGCGACAAGGTCTTCCGGATCGAACTCGCCAGCGACGACGACCGCGAGGTCACCCTCACCCTCACCGGCTGGCGTGAGGGGGCGGCCGCCGCGCCGCTCGCCTCGGGCAAGCTCCGTCTGCCGGTCGAGGACGTCGCCTCGCTGCGGATCGCGCTCAACCGCGCGCTCCGGGCGCTGGCGATCGTCGCCGATGTCTCCGAGCCCATCCCCGACCGTGACGTACTGCGTGAGCTCTACCCCGGGCACGGCGCCCCCTGGGTGCCGCAGCACGAGGAGGAGCTGGTCCGGCGGTTCCACGACAGCGAGACCGTCGCCCGGATCGCCGCCCGCTTCGGCCGCACCCCCGACTCCGTCCGCACCAAGCTGCGCGAGCTCGGGCACGACCCGCGCCGCCCCGAGTACTGCCCGCCCGACGGCTGCCTCTCGTGGTCCCGCTACGCCTCGCCGGCGCTGCTCGGCGCGGCCGTCCCGGCGCGGCCGGCGGCGGACGCGAGCTGAACCGGTGCCCGCGGCCCCGGCGCCGGGGCCGCGGGCACCGGATCGCGCACCGGTCGGACGGTCGGCGCCCCGGGGTGTTCGCGGCCTCGGGGCGTCCCCGTCCCCCGGGGCCGTATAGCGTGGTCGGGCAGCGACGAAAGGACCTCCCACCACCATGACCCGCGTCATCGCCGGGGCGGCCGGCGGCCGCCGGCTGGCCGTACCGCCCGGCCGCAGCACCCGCCCGACCTCCGACAAGGCCCGCGAGGCGATGTTCTCCACCCTGGAGGCGCTGCGCGGCACCCTGCACGGGGCCCGGATGCTGGACCTGTTCGGCGGATCGGGCGCGGTCGGCCTGGAGGCGCTGTCCCGCGGCGCCGAGCACGTCCTGCTGGTCGAGGCCGACGGTCAGGCGGCCCGGGTGATCCGGGACAACGTCCGGACGATCGACCTGCCCGGCGCGGTGGTGGTGGCCTCCCGGGCCGAGAAGGTGATCGCCGGGCCGCCCCCGGAGACCCCGTACGACCTGGTCTTCCTCGATCCGCCCTACGTCGTCACCGACGACGAGCTGCGCGAGATGCTGATCACACTCCTGGCCGGGGGCTGGCTCGCGGCCGACGCACTCGTCACCGTGGAGCGCAGCACCCGAGGCGGCGAGTTCGGCTGGCCCGAGGGCTTCGAGGTGCTGCGCTCGCGCCGCTACGGCGAGGGCACGCTCTGGTACGGTCGCGCCGCCGCCGAGGCCCGCCCACACTCGTAGCGGGCCGAGGCCCGCAGGACCCGTCACCCCACGAGGGAGCATCCACGCCATGCGCCGCGCCGTCTGCCCCGGATCGTTCGACCCGATCACCAACGGTCATCTCGACATCATCGAGCGGGCCTCGAAGCTCTACGACGTGGTGCATGTCGCGGTCGCGATCAACCGGAACAAGCAGGGCATGTTCACCATCGACGAGCGGATCGCGCTGATCGAGGAGACCACCGCCAAGTACGGGAACATCGTGGTCGAGTCGCACCTCGGCCTGCTGGTGGACTTCTGCCGGGAGCGCGGCATCCCGGCGATCGTCAAGGGCCTGCGCGCCGTCAGCGACTTCGACTACGAGCTGCAGATGGCCCAGATGAACCACGGGCTGACCGGCGTCGAGACGCTGTTCCTGCCGACCTCGCCGACGTACAGCTTCCTGTCGTCGACGCTGGTCAAGGAGGTCGCCTCGTACGGCGGCGATGTCTCGCACCTGCTGCCGGAGACGGTGCACCGTCGGCTGGTCGAGCGGATCGCGCAGCGCAAGGCCGAGGCCCGGTAGCGGGCCGGCCGGTCCTCGGACCGGTCCGTTTCTGCCGATTCGTCACCACTTGTCGCCGGTCCGGTCCGATGGGCCGGTCCGGGCGTTGTGACCTCGCCCCGCAGTGGCCGTAAAGTCTGTGTTCCTGCCCTGCGGTGACGTCCACCGCGCCGGGCCTGCCTCCGCCGGACCGTCGGCGGCACACGGAAAGACGAAGCCCCGTGGACGTGCAGAACAAGGTCGACGAGATCGTCGCGGCCGTCGAGAACGCCCGCTCGATGCCGATGTCGGCCTCCTGTGTGGTGAACCGGGCCGAGCTGGTCGGTCTGCTCCAGGACCTCCGGGCCGCGCTGCCCGCCGAGCTGGCCCACGCCCAGTCGGTGATGGCCGACCACGAGCAGGTGGTCGCCGGTGCCGAGGCCGAGGCCGAGCGGATCATCCAGGGCGCGCACGCCGAGCGGGGCTCGCTGATCTCCGACACCGAGGTGGTCCGCCGGGCCCAGGCCGAGGCGGACCGGATCCTCTCCGAGGCGCGGGCCGAGGTCGAGACCAAGCGCGCCGAGGCCGACGACTACGTGGACAGCAAGCTCGCCAACTTCGAGGTCGTGCTCACCAAGACGCTCGGCGCGGTCGGCCGCGGCCGGACCAAGCTGCGCGGCGACTCCAGCGTCTTCGAGACCGGCTACGAGGGCGAGGGCGACGGCGAGGAGTTCCGGCCGCAGCCGCGGATCACCCCGAGCCCCGAGGTCGACGAGTACGTCGATGTGAAGCTCGCCACCCTGGAGAACGTCCTCAGCGCGACCCTGGAGGCGGTCGGCAAGGGCCGCGACAAGCTGCTCGGCAAGGCCCCGATCGACGAGCTGGGCGCCTACCTGGCCGCCGCCGACGAGGCCCAGCAGGCCAAGAACCGCGCCGAGGCGGTCGCGGCGGGCTTCGCCGCCGACCCCGACGGCGAGGAGGTGCCGTGGTACCGCGAGGAGGTGCCGCAGCAGCAGACCTGGCCGGAGCAGACCCCGGCCGCGGCCGGCTGGCAGGCCCCCGGCGCGGACCAGTACGCCGCCGCGCAGCAGCCGGGCGGGCAGTACGCCGAGGTCTACGGCGGCGGTTTCGACCCGGCGGGCCAGAGCGACCCGTACGGCGGCCAGTACGGGTACGGACAGCAGCAGCCGCAGCAGCCGCAGGGCTACCCGGTCGCGCAGGAGCAGAACGGCTACGGCTATCCGCAGCCGCAGCAGGGGTACACGGCGCAGCAGTACGACGCCTACGGCTACCCGCAGCAGCCCGCCAACCCGCCGGCCGTCGCCCAGCAGCACCAGCAGCAGCCCGGCCTGGACGAGACCAGCTTCTTCGACACCAGCATGATCGACATGACCAGGCTCCGGGAGCTCGGCGGCCGCTGAGCCCGGTCGCCGGCCGGGACCGAAGTTGGGCCTGGCCAAAGACTCCGGTAGTCTGACCACTCCGGCCTCTCCGTGCCGGACCCGTCGGTCTGCCCGCGCATCGTCCGGTGAGCAGCACCGCGCATCAGTTTTCTCAGGAAGTCAGGACACCTTGAACCGCCTCGACCACCGCGACCCCCTCGTGTTCGACACGCACGAGCTCGGACGTCGCCCGGGCTCGCTGCGCAAGGTGTCCCGCACCCTGGAGGCCCCCGAGGGCCTCGGGATCATTGATGTGATCGGCGTCCCGGAGAAGAGCGAGCTGCGGTTGGAGCTCCGCCTGGAGTCGGTGGTCGAGGGCGTGCTGGTGACCGGCACCGCCGAGGCCCTGATCGAGGGCGAGTGCGTCCGGTGCCTTGAGCCCGTCGAGGACGACATCGACGTGGACTTCCAGGAGCTGTACTACTACCCGGAGTCCGACGAGCGCCACCGCGCCCGGACCGCCGGGACCGAGGACCTCGACGAGGACTCGGAAGAAGAGACTTACCGTCTGGAGGGCGATTTCTTCGACCTCCAGCCGGTGCTGCGTGACGCGGTGGTGCTCGCACTGCCGCTGCAGCCGGTGTGCCAGGAAGACTGCCTGGGCCTGTGCTCCGAATGCGGAGCGCGCCTGAGCGACGACCCGACGCACCACCACGACGCCGCCGACCCCAGGTGGGCGGCACTGCAGGGACTCTCCGCCACCCCCGGCGACGAGGCCCGCGGCGAAGTCGCTGATCGGCGGCGGGGAATCAAGCACAGCGACACCCGTGAGGGTGCCGCCGAGAACCAGGAGAAGTAGCCGTGGCTGTTCCGAAGCGGAAGATGTCGCGCAGCAACACGCGCCACCGCCGTTCCAACTGGAAGGCCGTCGTTCCGGCCCTCGTGGCGTGCGACAGCTGCCACGAGCCGAAGCTCGGCCACATCGCGTGCCCGAGCTGCGGCACGTACAACCGTCGCCAGGTCCTCTCGGTCTGATCGGCGGGGTGTACGGATCGATGTCGGACAGTAACTCTTCCCGCAAGGCGACCATCGCCCCGAAGGCCACTTCGGGCGGCGGAAAGGCCGGCGGGCCGGCTTCGACCGAATACGACGTCCTGGAAGGGCGCCTCGGGTACACGCTCGAGCGCGCCCTTCTGGTGCGTGCCCTGACCCACCGCTCGTTCGCGTACGAGAACGGTGGGCTGCCCACCAACGAGCGCCTGGAGTTCCTCGGCGACTCGGTGCTGGGCCTGGTGGTGACCGACACCCTCTACCGCGTCCACCCGGACGTCCCGGAGGGCACGCTCGCCAAACTGCGCGCCGCGGTGGTCAACTCCCGCGCGCTCGCGGACGTCGGCCGGGGCCTGGAGCTCGGGACGTTCATCCGCCTCGGCAAGGGCGAGGAGGGTACCGGCGGTCGCGACAAGTCGTCGATCCTCGCCGACACCGTCGAGGCCGTGATCGGCGCCGTCTACCTGGACCAGGGTCTGGACGCGGCCACCGAGTTCGTCCACCGCCTGTTCGACCCGCTGATCGAGGAGTCCTCTCAGCTGGGCGCCGGCCTGGACTGGAAGACCAGCCTCCAGGAACTCACCGCCTCGGTGGGCATCGGAGTGCCGGAGTACGTGGTCGAGGAGTCCGGTCCGGACCACGAGAAGACCTTCACCGCCGCGGCCCGGGTGGCCGGCGAGGACTTCGGCAGCGGCGTCGGCCGCTCGAAGAAGGAAGCCGAGCAGAAGGCCGCGGAGAGCGCCTGGCGGGCGATCAAGGAGAAGTACGCCGACCGCCTGCCCGCCGGCACCTGAGCACGCAGTAGCCTTCCTCCTGCAGATCCCTGTCGCAGGAGGCTTGTTCCCGTGCCCGAACTCCCCGAGGTAGAGGTCGTCCGCCGAGGTCTGGCGAACTGGGTCGCCGGGCGGACCGTCGCCGGCGTCGACGTGCTGCACCCGCGCGCCGTGCGCCGCCAGGCGGGCGGGCCGGCCGACTTCGCCGCCCGGCTGACCGGCACCACGCTCGGCTCCGCGCAGCGCCGCGGCAAGTACCTCTGGGTGCCGCTCTCCGGCGCCGCCGACGGTCCGCCGGCCGGCGGGTTCTCGCTGATCGGCCACCTCGGGATGAGCGGCCAACTCCTCGTCCAGGACCCGTCGGTGCCCGACGAGAAGCACCTGCGGGTGCGCCTGCGGTTCACCGACGGCGGCCGCGAGCTGCGCTTCGTCGACCAGCGGACCTTCGGCGGGCTGGCCGTCGAGGAGGCCGAGGAGGGTGACCCGGAGGGCACGCCGCTCTCCATCGCGCACATCGCCCGGGACCCGCTCGATCCGCGCTTCGACGACGCCGCGTTCGTGGCCTCGCTGCGGGCCCGGCGCACCACGGTCAAGCGGGCGCTGCTGGACCAGACCCTGATCAGCGGGGTCGGCAACATCTACGCGGACGAGGCGCTCTGGCGCTCCAGGCTGCACTACGACCGCCCGACCGGCTCGCTCACCCGCCCGCAGGCGGCCGTTCTGCTGGCCCACGCGCGGGACGTGATGACGGCCGCCCTCGCCGTCGGCGGTACCAGCTTCGACAGCCTCTACGTCAATGTGAACGGCGAGAGCGGCTACTTCTCCCGGGACCTCGACGCCTACGGCCGCGAGGACGAGCCCTGCCGTCGGTGCGGCACCCCGATCCGCCGCGCCGCCTGGATGAACCGCTCCAGCTACTTCTGCCCCCGCTGCCAGCGCGTGCCGCGGGCGCGCGACGGGCGCTGAGGCCCGCCGGATCCGGCGGCGCCGAGGCCCGCCGGATCCGGTCCGGCGGGCGCGCGCCGTGGCTAACGCTTGGTGAGTTCGGGTTGCGGGTGGTCCGACCCGGCCGGGCCGTGGGTGTCCTGGCCGAAGTAGGCGACGCCGACCGCCGAGACCACGGCCAGCAGGAAGCCCACCCCGCCGAGCCAGGCCAGGCCGTCCTTGGAGGAGTCGCCGAGCCAGATGACGCCGACGGCCCCGGGCAGCACCGTCTCACCGACCACCAGGGCGGCGGTCGCGCCGTTCACCGAGCCGATCTGCAGGGCGACGGTGTGCACGTACATCCCGCCGATGCCGCCGACCAGGATCGCGTACAGGGCCGGGTCGGAGAGCAGCGCGCCGAGCTCGAAGGGCTGGACGCCGTTGAGGATCCGCACGCCGACGCCGAGCGCGCCGAAGCCGAGCCCGGAGAGCAGACCGGCGACGATCGCGCCGTTGGCGCCCATCCGCCGCACCAGCAGGCCGCCGCCGACCAGCAGCACGGTGGTGATCAGCAGCAGCCACCAGTGGAAGGAGATCGGCGCGTGGTGGCCGCCCTCCGGTCCGGCGGAGACGGCCAGCAGCACCAGCGCCGAGCAGAGCACGCCGATCGACGCCCACTCCAACTGCTTGAGCCGGATGCCGAGCAGCTTGATGCTCAGCACCGCGGTGATCACCAGGTTGGCGCTGATGATGGTCTGGGAGAGGAACAGCGGCAGCAGTCGCGCGGCCAGCGCTCCCAGGCCGAAACCGATGAAGTCGAGGACCGTGCCCAGGATGAACTCCCAGGTGACGGCGGCCTTCGCGGTGGAGGAGAGGCTGGGCCCGCCGTGCGCGGTGGTCCCGGCCGAGGTGCCCCCGGCGGCGGCCTCCTCCCGGGCGGAGCGACGTGATCCGACGGCCTGCAGGACCGAACCGGTGCCGTAGCAGGCGGAGGCCGCCACGGCGGTGACGAGGCCGATGAACACCCAGTTGCTCCGATCGGGAGAAGAGGTCAAGAGGAGGTAGGGGACCCAGGTACGGCCACCACTATGCCTGGTCGCGGGATGGGAGCCGGTCGCCCGGCTGCTGCCCGGCGACCGCTCGGCGGGCAGCCGTGGTCCTGCCGTGGGCCTGCCGGGACGGACGACCGGGCCGGCGGCCGGGTTCCCGCGGCGGCCGGTCTCGGGGGCGACCCGGGGAAACATCATCCCCGAGGAGGGCGGCGACCCCGGCGGACGGTGGGGGTGCGCGGGCCCACCCGTACGCGAAGGGGATGCCGCCGCGGCGGGCCCGGCGGGGTAGCGTCGATGACATGAGAACCCTTGCTCGACGACGATCCCGGAGCACCGGGGCATCGGCCCTGGTGGCGATGGTGCTCGGGCTGCTGCTCGTGCTGGCCCCGGCGGCCTCCGCGGCGGGCGGGCTGGACGACGCCGCCGCCGCGCTCAAGCAGGGCCAGGTGTACGTCGACCCGGCGATGACCGGCCGGTTCAGTCAGAGCCAGGCCGACGCCCTGACGGCGAAGATCCGCAAGGCCGACAAGCCGATCTTCATCGCGGTGGTCCCGGCGACCGACGCCTACGGCGCGAGCACGGTGATCCCGGACCTGCGCACCAAGGTCGGCATCACCGGCGTCTACGGCATCTGGCGGGGTGACCAGTTCCAGGCCCGCTCCGACAAGGCCGCGCTGCCGACCGCGAGCGCCGAGCGGATCGCGGGCGCGTCCCTGCGCTCGCACCCCGGCGACATCGGCGCGACCCTGAACGACTTCGTCGACACCGCCGCCCCCCAGGTCAAGGGCCACGGGGTGAACAGCGACTCCGGCGGCATCTCGACGGCGGCGGTGGTCGTCCCGCTGGCCCTGCTGGCGCTGGCCGGCACCGGCGTCTTCCTGCTCTTCCGCCGTTCCAGGAAGCGCAAGGAGGAGCAGCGCCGGGCCGAACTGGCCCAGCTGCGCCGGGTGGTGGACGAGGACATCACCGCCTTCGGCGAGGAGCTGGACCGGCTCGACTTCAGCCCGGGCGCCCCGGACGCCGACGACGTCCAGCGCGCCGACTACACGCACGCCCTCGACTCCTACGAGCGGGCCAAGCGCAGCATGGACGAGGCCAAGGGACCGGAGGACGTCAAACCGGTCACCGAGGCACTGGAGGACGGCCGGTTCGCCCTGGCCACGCTGGACGCCCGGCGGACGAAGCGGCCGGTGCCGGAGCGGCGTCCGCCGTGCTTCTTCGACCCGCGGCACGGCCCGTCCGTCCAGGACGCGGACTGGGCCCCGGCGGGTGGCGCGGCGCGGACCGTCCCGGTCTGCCGGGCGGACGCCGACCGGCTGGCCACCGGGCAGGACCCGGAGATCCGGACGGTGCCGACCGAGCACGGCCCGCAGCCGTACTGGAACGCCGGCCCGGCGTACGGCCCGTGGGCGGGCGGCTACTTCGGGGGCTTCGGCGGCGGCGGCCTGCTGCCGGGCCTGCTGGTCGGCACGATGCTCGGCTCGATGATGAGCTCCCCGGCCTACGGGTACGACGGTGGCGGCGGCTACGACGGCGGCTCCGGGTACGAGGGCGGCGACTTCTCCGGTGGTGACTTCGACTCCGGTGACTTCGGCGGGGGCTTCGACGGCG
Organism: Kitasatospora sp. NPDC059327; assembly: GCF_042752535.1. Classification (NCBI taxonomy): domain Bacteria; kingdom Bacillati; phylum Actinomycetota; class Actinomycetes; order Kitasatosporales; family Streptomycetaceae; genus Kitasatospora; species Kitasatospora sp. NPDC059327. Next base: position 17,421 of record NZ_JBHYYB010000037.1, read on the forward strand.
GCGGCGGTTTCGACGGGGGTGGCGGCGGGGGCGACTTCGGCGGGGGCTTCTGACCTCGCCGTCGCGACGACCGGGCCCGCGGTCCCGCCGGTGAACGGCGGGGCCGCGGTGCTGTGCGCGGTGCTGTGCGCGGGGCCGGGCCGTAGGGGCACGGCCGGTCGCGGCGAAGCGGGTGGTGCGGCGACGGGGGTGGCGCGGCGCTCCGCGGGTGGGCCCGCACCGATTGGGTTTGAGAACGCAACCCTGTGTGGCAGGCTGGCGGTGTGACCTCCCCCACGCCTTCGACCCCGCCCGCCCTCCCCGGCCGGCCCTGCTCGATCGCCGCCGCGCTCCACGTGGTCGGCGAGAAGTGGGCCCTGCTCGCCGTCCGCGAGCTGTTCTACGGCAACCACCGCTTCGACCGGATCGCCCGCAACACCGGCGCCCCGCGCGACCGGCTCACCGCCCGGCTGCGCGCGCTGGAGGAGGCCGGCGTGGTCGAGCGCCGCGCCTACAGCGAGCGGCCGCCGCGCTACGAGTACCACCTGACCGAGGCCGGCCGCGATCTCGCCCCGCTCACCCAGGCGCTGCTCGGCTGGGGCGACCGCTGGCTGCTCCCCGAGCCGCCGGTGAGCTTCGAGCACGCCCCCGGCGGGCACGAGCCGCACCCCTACGACCCGGCCTGGGTCTGCCGCACCTGCGGTGAGGAGGGCCGGCGCGCGGACCTCCAGGTGGAGATCCACAGTCCGGGCTGGACCGTGGACGGCCCGACGGCGCCGTAGCGCGGGCCGTGATCCGGCCGGATAGGGTCGGGTCCATGCACGGTCGCGACGCACACAGCGAGGAGCCGGTCCGGGTGACCGCCTGGGTGCGGGGCAAGGTCCAGCAGGTCGGCTTCCGCTGGTGGACCAGGGCCAGGGCGTTGGAGATCGGCCTGACCGGCTACGCGAGCAACCTCGGCGACGGCCGGGTCCAGGTGGTGGCCGAGGGGCTCGCCGCGGACTGCGAGCACCTGCTGGCCCTGCTGCGCGGTCCGGACACGCCCGGCGGCGTCACCGGTGTGACGGAGATCTGGACGGCCGTCGGCACCGGCTACCCGGGGTTCGAGATCCGCTGAGCGGGGTGCCGCCGGCGGTGGCTCTCCGGTCGCGGTCCGATCCCGTGAAACGATCGGCGGCCCTCGGTGTCATGCGGTTGCCATCTGGGCAGACTCGTGGTTGACTCCGCATCGAACGATGATCCACGAGCACCTGGTGGACCGGCCCGAGGCCGCCCGGCGTGACGACACCGCCAGGCAGGTGACAGGGGCGCGGTAGCGTGCGGTGATCGTGTTGACCCTTTCCGTCTTTGGTGAGACGCTGGAAACCCGCGCACACGACCGCGTTTATCCGGTAGGCGCACGCCCTCGTGAGCCCAGCTCACGGTGGTTGTGCCGTAGTGCCCAGCCAGCACTGCCGGTGGCGCGCCGCGCGTGCGTCCCCCTTCCCCCTAGACCTGTACCGTTCCGGTTCGGTCACTCAGCGTGGAGGACCATTCATCATGGCAAAGGCGCTTCTCGGGTACGTCGGCGGCCCCGACCCGCGAATGCTCTCCGAGATGCGACGGCTTCAGCAGCGCGTCCAGGATCTTGAGTCCGAGCTTCTTCGGATGCAGGCTGAGAACGACGCGCTCACCGCTGTCGCTGACGAGCACTCGCTGCTCAACAGCATCGATCTGGATCAGCGGGAGCCGGCTCTCACCTGAGTCCCGCCCGGTCCTCGCAGATCGACGCCGTTGTGCACTGAGCCGCCCCGATAAGGGACGCAGCTTGCAAGGGACGCCCTGTGTGGCGTCCCTTCGTCGTGTCCGGACGCCGTTGCCGTCGGTCCGGCCGGATACAGTCGCCGCTGGGGCCCTGGCGAGCGACGAGGAGACCGGCGCGTGCACCTGAAGAGTCTGACGCTGCGCGGGTTCAAGTCGTTCGCCTCCGCCACCACGCTGCGGTTCGAACCCGGGATCACCTGCGTGGTCGGCCCCAACGGCTCCGGCAAGTCCAACGTCGTCGACGCGCTCTCCTGGGTGATGGGCGAGCAGGGCGCCAAGTCGCTGCGCGGCGGCAAGATGGAGGACGTCATCTTCGCCGGCACCAGCGGGCGCGCCCCGCTCGGCCGCGCCGAGGTCAGCCTCACCATCGACAACTCCGACGGCGCGCTGCCGATCGAGTACGCCGAGGTGACCATCACCCGGACGATGTTCCGCAACGGCGGCAGCGAGTACGCGCTCAACGGCGACACCTGCCGGCTGCTGGACATCCAGGAGCTGCTCTCCGACTCCGGCATCGGCCGGGAGATGCACGTCATCGTCGGACAGGGACAGCTCGACTCCGTGCTGCACGCCGACCCGATGGGCCGCCGCGCCTTCATCGAGGAGGCGGCCGGCGTGCTCAAGCACCGCAAGCGCAAGGAGAAGGCGCTGCGGAAACTGGACGCGATGCAGGTCAACCTCAACCGGGTGCAGGACCTCGTCGCCGAACTGCGCCGCCAGCTCGGACCGCTGGGCCGGCAGGCCAGGATCGCCCGGCGCGCCGCCGGCATCCAGGCCGAGCTGCGCGACGCCCGGCTCCGGCTGCTCGCCGACGACCTGCTCACCCTGCGCGAGGCCGTCGAGGCCGAGGTCGCCGACGAGTTGGCGCTGAAGCTGCGGCGCTCCACCGTCGAGCAGGAGCTGGCCCGGGCGATCCAGCGGGAGGCCGTCCTGGAGGCACAGGTCCAGCAGCTCGGCCCGAGCCTGGAGGCTGCCCGGCAGACCTGGTACCGGCTCTCCGCGCTGGCCGAGCGCACCCGCGGCACTGTCGGGCTGGCCGAAGCCGGGGCCCGGCACGCGGCCGCCGGGGGAGCGGTCGAGGAACGGCGCGGCCGGGAGCCGGAGGAGCTGGAGCGGGAGGCCGAGCACGTCCGGGAGGAGGAGGCCGCGCTGGCCGAGGCGCTGGAGGAGGCCCGGTACGCGCTCGCCGAGGCGGTCGAGACCAGGGGCGGGCTGGAGCGCGCGCTGACCGCGGAGGAGCGGCGGCTCAAGGACGCGGCCCGGGCCATCGCGGACCGCCGCGAGGGGCTGGCCCGGCTGCAGGGGCAGGCGGCGGCCGCCCGGTCCAAGGCGGCCGCCGCCGAGGCGGAGATCGGCCGGCTCGCCGAGGCCAGGGACGAGGCCGTGCTGCGCGCCGAGGCCGCCCGGGTCGCGTACGAGGAACTGCGCGAGCGGGTCGACGCCTCGGCGGGGGACGACGAACGGGCCGACACCGCGCACGAGGCCGCCCGGGCGCGGCTCGCCGCCCTCGAACGCGAGCTGGCCGGCGCCCGCGAGAGCGCCGGCGCCGCCGAGCGTGAGCGGGCCGGGCTGACCGCGCGGCGCGAGGCCCTGGCGCTCGGGCTGCGCCGCAAGGACGGCAGCGGGGCCCTGCTGGCGGCCGGCGACCGGCTGGCCGGGCTGCTCGGCCCGGCGGCCGCGCTGCTGCGGATCGCCCCCGGGCACGAGGGCGCCGTCGCGGCGGCGTTCGGCGTCGCGGCGGACGCGGTGGCGGTCGACTCGGCCGTCGCGGCGGCCGAGGCCCTGCGGCTGCTGCGCGCCGAGGACGCCGGCCGGGCCGCGCTGCTCATCGCCGGCGGGCCCGAACCGTCCGGACAGCCGGGGGAGTTGCCGCCCGGCGCCCGCTGGGCCGCCGAACTGGTCGACGGGCCGGCCCCGTTGCTGCCGGCCGTGCGCTCCCTGCTGGCCGGGATCGCGGTGGTCGGCTCGCTCGACGAGGCGGTGCGGCTGGTGGCCGGGCAGCCGGCGTGGGTCGCGGTCACCGCCGAGGGGGACCGGCTCGGCGCGGGCTTCGCGTACGGCGGCGCGGGCGGTGCGCCGAGCCTGCTGGAGACCCAGGCGGCGGTCGACGAGGCGGCCCGGGCGATCGGCGAACTGGACGTCCGCTGCGCCGACTCGGCCGGACGGCTGGCCGAACTCGTCGAGCTGCGAGCGGAGTCGGCCGCCGAGCTGGACCAACTGGCCACCGCCCGCCGGAAGGCGGAGCGGGAGCGCGCCGAGGTGGCGGGCGCGCTCGGCCGGCTCGGCGGGCAGTCCCGGGCCGCCGCCGGCGAGGCCGAACGGCTCGCGGCCGCCGCCGCCCGGGCCGAGCGGGGGCTGGCCGAACTGCTCGCCACCGCCGAGGAGCTGGCCGAACGGCTCGCGGCCGCCGAGGAGTCGGCCGAGGCGGGGGAGGACGAACCCGACCCGGCCGAGCAGCAGCGGCTGGCCGAGGCCGCGGTCGGCGCCCGACAGGCCGAGCTGGAGGCCCGGCTCGCGGTCCGGACGCACGAGGAACGGGTCCGCGCGCTCGCCGGCCGCGCGGACCAGCTGGACCGGGCCGCCCGTGCCGAGCGCGAGGCGCGCGCCCGCGCGGCCGAGCGCCGACTGCGCGCCGAGCACGACGCCCGGGTGGCGAACGCCGTGGCGGCGGGCGCCCGGCAGCTGCTCGCCTGCCTGGAGGTGTCACTGGCCCGCGCGGACGCCGGGCGGGCCGCCGTCGAGCAGGCGCGCGCCGAACGCGAGACCGAGCTGCGGGACCACCGCGAACAGGGCCGGGAGCTCAAGGACGAGCTGGACAAGCTGGTCGACGCCGGCCACCGGGACGAGGTGCTGCGCGCCGAGAAGCGGCTGCGGATCGAGCAACTGGAGGCCCGGGCGCTGGAGGAGTTCGGCATCGAGGGCGGCGAGCTGCTCGCCTCGTACGGACCGGACCGGCTCGTCCCGCCGCCCGCGCCCGACGGCGACGAGGCGCCCGGTGAGCCGCGTCCGTACGACCGGGCCGAGCAGGAGAAGCGGCTGCGGGCGGCGGAGAAGGCCTACCAGCAGCTCGGCAAGGTCAACCCGCTGGCCCTGGAGGAGTTCGCGGCGCTGGAGGAGCGGCACACCTTCCTCGGCGAGCAGCTGGACGACCTCAAGCGGAGCCGGCGCGACCTGCTCGACATCGTCAAGGACGTGGACGAGCGGGTCGAGCAGCTGTTCGCCTCGGCCTACCACGACACCGCCGCCCACTTCGAGGGTGTCTTCGCGCGGCTGTTCCCCGGCGGGGAGGGGCGGCTGGTGCTCACCGACCCGGCCGACATGCTGACCACCGGGGTCGAGGTGGAGGCCCGGCCGCCGGGCAAGAAGGTCAAGCGGCTCTCGCTGCTCTCCGGCGGGGAGCGCTCGCTGACCGCGGTGGCGCTGCTGGTGTCGATCTTCAAGGCCCGGCCCAGCCCGTTCTACGTGATGGACGAGGTCGAGGCGGCGCTCGACGAGACCAACCTGCGCCGGCTGGTGGGGATCATGGAGGAGCTGAGGGAGAGCTCCCAGCTGATCGTGATCACCCACCAGAAGCTGACCATGGAGTCCGCCGACGCCCTCTACGGCGTGACCATGAAGGGCGACGGCATCTCCCAGGTGATCAGCCAGCGGCTGCGGCCGGAGGCGCCGACCCGGCGGCGGGCCGGCGGGGAGCGCCCGGAGCGGCCGGAGGAGAGCCGTACCGTTTCCGCGTAGTCCGCCTGCGGTCCGTCCGCGCCGTCGTCACGGATACTGGACGGGTTATGGAATACGTGATCCTTGCCGTAGTCATCGCCGTGGTCGCCATCGGCGCGATCGCGGGCCTCGTCGTTTCCGGCAGACGACGCCAGCAGCTCCCCCCGAAGTCGCAGGCGCCGGTCATCACGGCGCCCAAGACCCCGCAAGAGCCCCAGGTCGGCGAGGAGGCCGCGCCGCCGACCGAGGAGCCCCGACGCACCGTCGAGGAGGTCGAGCTCCCCGAGACCGAGGCCGCCCCCGAGGCGGTCGAGGCGGTCGAGGCCGAGCCGGCCCCGGCGATCGAGGTGCCCGAGCCCACCGCCGGCCGGCTGGTCCGGCTGCGCTCCCGGCTCTCCCGCTCGCAGAACTCGCTCGGCAAGGGGCTGCTCTCGCTGCTCTCCCGCGAGCACCTCGACGAGGACACCTGGGAGGAGATCGAGGACACCCTGCTCACCGCCGATGTCGGCGTGACCCCCACCCAGGAGCTGGTCGAGCGGCTGCGCACCCGGGTCAAGGTGCTCGGCACCCGCACCCCGGACGAGCTGCGCGCCCTGCTGCGCGAGGAGCTCGTCGAGCTGATCGGCACCGAGGCCGACCGCACGGTGCACTCCACCAAGCACGAGGACGGCCCGGCCGTCGTCCTGGTGGTCGGCGTCAACGGCGTCGGCAAGACCACCACCACCGGCAAGCTGGCCCGGGTGCTGGTCGCCGACGGTCGCACGGTGGTGCTCGGCGCGGCCGACACCTTCCGCGCCGCCGCCGCCGACCAACTGCAGACCTGGGGCGAGCGGGTCGGCGCGCGGACCGTCCGCGGCCCCGAGGGCGGGGACCCGGCCTCGGTCGCGTTCGACGCGGTCAAGGAGGGCATCGCCGAGGGCGCCGACACCGTCCTGGTGGACACCGCGGGCCGGCTGCACACCAAGACCGGCCTGATGGACGAGCTGGGCAAGGTCAAGCGGGTCGTGGAGAAGCACGGCCCGGTGGACGAGGTGCTGCTGGTGCTGGACGCCACCACCGGCCAGAACGGTCTGATCCAGGCCCGGGTCTTCGCCGAGGTGGTCGACATCACCGGCATCGTGCTGACCAAGCTGGACGGCACCGCCAAGGGCGGCATCGTGGTCGCGGTGCAGCGCGAGCTGGGTGTCCCGGTCAAGCTGATCGGGCTCGGCGAGGGCGCCGACGACCTGGCGCCGTTCGAACCCGGCGCGTTCGTGGACGCGCTGATCGGGGACTGAGCCCCGCCCTCCCGGTGAAGGGTCCGCTCCGCGAGGGGCGGGCCCTTCGGCATGTCCCGGGGCGGCGGGCGGGTGCGGTCCCGACCGGGTCAGGGCGGGTGGGGAGGGGCGGAGGGGGCCCGTGCGGGCGTGGTTCGTCCCGACGGCTCCGTACGGGCGGGGGAGGGGCGGAGGGCTAGGACGCGAGCCAGGCGGGCTCGGCGGTGCGCTCGCGGCCGCGGTGGCAGGCGTAGGCGAGGGTGCCGAGCAGCAGCCGGGCCTCGGGCGGGCAGCCGGCGTTGTCGCGGGTGGGCCGACGCAGCCAGCGGACCGGACCCAGGCCGCCGAGAACGGTGGGCGGTGCGGCGACGTAGCTGCCCTCGCCGTGGCAGGTGAGGTCGAGCGCGGCGTCGTCCCAGCCCATCCGGTACAGCAGGTCGGGGAGTCGGAGTGCGGTGCCGGCGGCGACCAGGAACTGCAGTCGGCCGGTGGGCGAGGCCAGGACCGGGCCCACCTGGGTGCCCATGCGCTCCAGCCGGACCAGCGCCTGGAGGCCGGCCTGCTCGGGGACGTCCAGGACGTCGAAGGCGCGGCCGGTGGGGAACAGGACGGAGACGTCCGGGGTGGAGCGGGTCGCGGCCGCGCCGCCGGGGGCGGGATGCAGGCCGGGCGCGGCACAGCGGACGGCGCCGCAGTGGCAGCGGTCCGCGGCGGTTGCCGGGCCGGCCGGGTTGCCGACGGTGACCGCCCAGCCCCAGCGACCGGTGTACTCCGCGGCCGCCCGGGAGGCCGTCACCCGGGTGCGGCGGCGTGCGCTCAGCGGGGCCAACCGCAGGTGCCCCAGTCGAAGTTCGCCGAACAGGTTGTCCATGCCTCCCCCAACAGAATCTCGTTGCCGATGGTTACGGGATGGTGACTTTGTGTTGATTGTCCGTTGCGTGGCGCGTGGTGCGGTGGCGGCGCGCAGCGCGTGGCGTGCGCCTGTTGCCGCGGTGTGCCTCGGGCGCCGCCTTGTGGGGGTCGGCGCCGATGCCGGATCGTCGTCTGCGCGAGGCGGTCGTCGATCAGGGTGGGCGGCAAACTCGCCTGGGGCTGCTGTGGGTTGCGGGTGACGGGCCGTGGTGCCGGTGGGGACTTGGCGGCCCGCATATGCCGGACCGCCGGGACTACCCAGTGAAGCGTGCGCGGGGTTGGATCGGTTCACTCCTGGGGGTGGCGAAAGGTGGCGTTTCGCCAGGGCCGCTCCCCCGGACCGTGTGCGGGGCATTACGTTCAGCACGCAGGCATCGTCGGGGAGTCCGCTTCCGGCCTCGTGGGGGCGGGAGTTGGGGAATCCGACGCCTCGTCCGCAAGGATGGCACACCAGTGCGACACGTGGTCCGGCAAGCGGTCTCGGCAGCACCTCGGGTACGGAAGAGCAGCACGTCTGGCAAGAGCCCGCAACCGTCGGGCGGTCACGATCGGGGGCCCCGCAGCAGGGGCCGGGCGGGATGGGGACGTTCCCATGGCAGAGAAGCAACCCAATGAGAAGCTGACCACGTGGTTCGCCCGCAGCGGCTGGTCCAAGGGTGAACTGGCCCGTCAGGTCAACCGCCGGGCCCGTCAGATCGGCGCCCACCACGTGTCCACCGACACCTCGCGGGTGCGGCGCTGGCTCGACGGGGAGCAGCCCCGGGAGCCCATCCCGAAGATCATGTCGGAGCTGTTCTCCGAGCGCTTCGGTTCGGTGGTCTCCATCGAGGACCTCGGACTGCGGGCCGCCATCCCGGTCTCCACCGTGGGCGGCGGCGTCGACCTGCCCTGGAGCGCGCCGCAGACCGTTCAGCTGATCAGCGACTACTCGCGCAGCGACCTGATGCTCAACCGGCGCGGCTTCCTGGGCACTTCACTCGCCCTGACGGCCGGTGCCGCGCTGATCGAGCCGATGCAGCGCTGGCTCACCCCCGGCGCGAACGGCGCCCCCACGCCGATCCTGACCGCGGCCAACGGCGGCGAGCCGTTCACCGGCAGGCTCTCCGAGCCCGAGCTGGAACTGCTGGAGCAGACCACCGTCATGTTCCGGCAGTGGGACGCCCAGAACGGCGGCGGGCTGCGCCGCAAGGCCGTCGTCGGCCAGCTCCACGAGGTCACCGACCTGCTCCAGGAGACCTACCCCGAGCAGACCACCAGGCGGCTGTTCCGGCTCACCGCCGAGCTGGCCCACCTGGCCGGCTGGATGTCCTACGACGTCGGCATGCACCCCAGCGCGCAGAAGTACTACGTGCTGGCGCTGCACGCCGCGAAGGAGGCCGGCGACCGCCCGTTCGGCGCGCTGATCCTCACCGACATGAGCCGCCAGATGATCCACCTCAACCGCGGCGAGGACGCCCTGGAGCTGATCCACCTCGCCCAGTACGGCAGCCGCGACACCGCCACCCCGCGCCAGCAGTCGCTGTTGTACGCGATGGAGGCGCGCGCCTACGCCACCATCGGCGAGGTGAACCGCTGCGCCCGGGCGGTCCGGCTGGCCGAGGACACCTTCACCGACATCCGCGACGGCGACGGCGACCCGGACTGGCTGAAGTTCTTCTCGCCGGCCGAGCTCAACGCCGAGAACGCGCACTCCTTCCGCGATCTCGCCTACCACTCCGACCGGGCCGAGCTCTACGCCTCGATGTCCGCGCCGGTCATGGAGCGGGCGGTCGACCTCTTCCGCCAGGACGGCGACCACGTCCGCTCCTACGCCTTCAACCTGATCGGCATGGCCAGCGTGCACCTGCTGCAGCGGGAGCCGGAGCAGGCCGTGGTGATGGCCGAGCAGGCGGTGGACATCGCCACCAAGGTGCGTTCGGAGCGGCTCAACTCCCGGGTCCGCAAGACCACCGAGGCCGCCGCCGCCCGGTTCAGCGGGGTGGACGCGATCAGCCGGCTCAAGGAGCGGGTGGTCCAGGACATCCCGGAGTACGTCTCGGTGGTCTGACCTGCGCCGACGTACCCTCCCAGCCCCCACCGACCGTGACGGCCGCCGCCGCCACGGTCGGTGGTGTTTCCGGTACTCCTCGTGCCGCGCGGCGGCACGGTAACCCATCGGCTCCGGCGCCACGGTCGTGGTTCACGTAGGCGTAACCCGCGCGTCGCCGTCGTCACGGTCGCGAAACACCGGGCCGCATCGACGGAAACCCGCCTTCGGCACGCTCCTTCCCATCGCCGACACCCCGGGTGGCACGGGACAGGTATCCCGGGTGTGGAGCGGCTTCCATTCATGAGGAGACGCCGATGCCGGACGGCTTCAGCGCGGGCGATACCGCCTTCGTGCTCATTTGCGCGGCCCTGGTCATGGTGATGACCCCGGGCCTGGCCTTCTTCTACGGGGGCATGGTCAGGGCCAAGAGCACGCTCAACATGCTGGCGATGAGCTTCCTCTCGCTGGGCATCGTCAGCGTGCTCTGGGTCCTCTACGGGTACTCGCTCAGCTTCGGCCCGGACGCCGGTGCCGGGCTGATCGGCAACCTGGACTTCCTCGGGATGCGCGGCATCGGGCTGAACGACCTGACCGGCACGATCCCGGTCACCGCCTTCTCCGCCTTCCAGCTGATGTTCGCGATCATCACCCCGGCACTGATCAGCGGGGCCGTCGCGGACCGGGCCAAGTTCACCGCCTGGGGCCTGTTCATCGCACTCTGGGTCACTGTCGTCTACTTCCCGGTCGCGCACTGGGTCTTCTTCTTCGACGGCGGCAACGGCGGCTGGCTCGGCGACCGCAACGGCGTGATCGACTTCGCCGGCGGCACCGCCGTGCACATCAACGCGGGTGTCGCGGGCCTGGCGCTCTGCCTGGTGCTCGGCAAGCGGGTCGGCTTCCGGAAGGACCCGATGCGCCCGCACAGCCTGCCGCTGGTGATGCTCGGCTCCGGGCTGCTGTGGTTCGGCTGGTTCGGCTTCAACGCCGGCTCGGCGCTGGCGGCCAACGGCGTCGCCGCGATGGCCCTGGTCAACACCCAGGTGGCCACGGGGGCCGCGCTGATCGGCTGGCTGGTCTACGAGAAGCTGCGGCACGGCGCGTTCACCACGCTGGGCGCCGCCTCCGGGGCGGTGGCCGGTCTGGTCGCCATCACCCCCGCCTGCGGCTCGGTGAGCCCGCTCGGCGCGGTCGCGATCGGTCTGATCGCCGGTGCCGCCTGCGCCGCGGCGATCAGCCTCAAGTACCGGTTCGGCTTCGACGACTCGCTCGACGTGGTCGGTGTGCACGCGGTCGGCGGCGCCATCGGCTCGCTGCTGGTCGGGCTCTTCGCCACCGGCACCGTCGGCCAGACCGCCAAGGGACTGTTCTACGGCGGCGGCCTGGAGCAGCTCGGCAAGCAGGCGATGGGGGTGGCCGTGGTCGGCGCCTACTCCTTCGTCCTCTCCTGGCTGCTGGCCAAGGCGATCGACCGCACGGTCGGCTTCCGGGTCGCCGAGGAGGTCGAGGTCGCCGGCATCGACCAGGCCGAGCACGCCGAGTCCGCGTACGACTTCAGCGCGCTGGGCGCCGGTCCGGCCCGGATCGCCCCCGCTCCGGCCGCGGCGGTGGTCGCCGGGACCGCCCCCGGGAACGCCGTGAAGAACACCGAGAAGACCGAGGTCGACGCCTGATGAAGCTCATCACCGCAGTCATCAAGCCGCACCGCCTGGACGACGTGAAGGCCGCCCTGCAGGCCTTCGGCGTGCACGGCCTGACCGTCACCGAGGCCAGTGGCTACGGCCGGCAGCGTGGCCACACCGAGGTCTACCGCGGCGCGGAGTACACCGTTGACCTGGTGCCCAAGGTCAGAATCGAGGTCCTGGTCGAGGACGACGACGCCGACCAGCTGATCGACGTCCTGGTGCAGGCCGCCAGGACCGGCAAGATCGGCGACGGCAAGGTCTGGAGCGTTCCGGTCGACACCGCGGTGCGGGTCCGGACCGGTGAGCGCGGCCCCGACGCCCTCTGAGCAGGACCCCCTCCCGCTAGGGCGTGTTTGCAAAGTCCCGCCGGGTCCGCGACGCCGGGCATCCCGCCCACCGCCGCGGCCTGGTCCGACGCGACTTTGCAAACACGCCCTAGCATCAGCACGATCCCGCAGGCGGGCCCGAGACCACCCCGTGGTCACGGGTCCGCTGACGGCGTATCAGCGCTCTTCGCCCGAATCGGTGCTCCACGGTCGAATCGGCGCGCTTCGCTCAACCGGACGACGACGGACGGGGACCCCGTATGACCACCCAGCCCGACCCGCGCTCCCGGCCCGCCGCCGGGCCCGGGACTCCCCCCGCTCACCCGTCCGGCGACGGCCCGCCCGACCACGGCACCGCCCGCGCCCGGCTGCTGGACACGCCCGGCCTGGTCGGGACCGCCCGGCGCACCGCACTGGCCGCGCTCACCGACGACTGGCTGGCCGGCCTGCTCGCGGCGGCCGGCGCCCCCGCCGGGGTCGCCCTGGTCGCGGTGGGCGGCTACGGGCGCGGCGAACTCTCGCCGCGCAGCGACCTCGACGTCCTGCTGCTGCACGACGGCCCGCTCGACCCGGCGCTGCCCGAACGCGTCTGGTACCCGGTCTGGGACGCCGGCGTCTCCCTCGACCACTCCGTCCGCACCCCCGCCGAGGCCCGGAGCGTCGCCGCCGCCGACCTCAAGGCCCAGCTCGGCCTGCTCGACGCCCGGCACGTCGCCGGGGACCAGGCCCTCACCGCGGGGCTGCGCTCCGCCGTGCTCGCCGACTGGCGCACCGGCGCCCCGAACCGCCTGCCCGAGCTGCGCGAACTCGGCCGCGAGCGGGCCGAGCGCCACGGCGAGCTCTCCTTCCTGCTGGAGCCGGACCTCAAGGAGGCCCGCGGCGGCCTGCGCGACGCGGTCGCGCTCAACGCGATCGCCGCCACCTGGCTGGCCGACGCCCCGCGCGACGGGCTGGACGCCGCCGCGACACGGCTGGCCGACGTCCGGGACGCCCTGCACCTGGCCACCGGCCGGGCCACCGAGCGCCTCAGTCTGCAGGACCAGGACCAGGTCGCCGAGCGGCTCGGGGTGCTGGACGCCGACACCCTGCTGCGGCAGGTGTACGAGGCCGCGCGGACCGTCGCCTACGCGAGTGACGTCACCTGGCGGGCGGTGGACCGGGTGCTGGCCGCCCGGACCACCCGGGGGCGGCGCTCCTCGCGGCTCTCCTTCCCGTTCACCGGGACCGGGCGGGGCACCGGCGCGGTGGGGCGCGGCGCCGTCCAGCGCCGCCCGCTCGCCGAGGGCGTGGTCGAGCAGGACGGCGAGGCGGTGCTCGCCCAGGGCGCCCGCCCGGCCGCCGACCCGGTGCTGCCGCTGCGCGCGGCGGCCGCGGCGGCGCAGAACGGCCTGACCATCTCCTACGCGACGGTGCGCCGGCTGGCCGCCGAGTGCCGCCCGCTGCCGGTGCCCTGGCCGGACGAGGCGCGCGAGCAACTGGTCACCCTGCTCGGCGCCGGCGAAGCCTGTCTGCCGGTCTGGGAGGCGCTGGAGGCGGAGGGACTGGTCACCCGGCTGCTGCCGGACTGGGAGCGCGTGCGTTGCCGGCCGCAGCGCAACGCGGTGCACCGCTGGACGGTCGACCGGCACCTGGTGGAGACGGCCGTGCGGGCGGCCGCGATGACCCGCCGGGTGGCCCGGCCGGACCTCCTGCTGGTCGCGGCCCTGCTGCACGACATCGGCAAGGGCTGGCCCGGCGACCACAGCGAGGCGGGTGAGGTGATCGTCCGCGACGTGGCGGCCCGGATGGGCTTCGACCACGAGTCCGTCGAGACGCTGGCGGTGCTGGTCCGCCACCACCTGACCCTGGTGGAGACCGCGACCCGGCGGGATCCGGACGACCCCGCCACGGTGGAGGCGATCACCAAGGTGGTCGCCACCCTGCCCCAGCTGGAGCTGCTGCACGCGCTGACCGAGGCCGACGCGACCGCCACCGGCCCGGCCGCCTGGAGCCGCTGGCGGGCCTCGCTGGTGGACGGCCTGGCGGCCCGGGCCGCCGACCGGCTGGCCGGCGCGTACCCGTCGCCGGCGCCCGGCCGGTGGGGCTCCCACGCGGGGGAGGCGGCGCCGACCGCCGAACAGGAGCGGCTCGCCGTCGAGGCCGCCCGGACGGCCGGCCCGGCGCTCTCCCTGCTGGCCCAGGCCGACGTGGACGAGTCCGGCGCCGAGCCGATGGGCGTGCGGCTGACCCTGGCCGTGCCCGACCGGCCGGGTCTGCTCGGCACCGTCGCCGGGGTGCTGGCCCTGCACCGGCTGACCGTCCGCTCGGCCGGCCTGCGCGAGCTGGACCCGATCGGCGCCGGCCCGGTGCTGCTGCTCTCCTGGACGGTGGCCGCCGAGTTCGGCGAGCTGCCCGAGGCGGCCCGGCTCCGGGCCGACCTGCGCCGGGCGCTGGACGGTTCGCTGGACGTCTCGCGCCGGCTCGCCGAGCGCGACGCGGCCGCCCCGCGCCGGCGCGGCATCCCGACCCCGCCGCCGCTGGTCGCGGTGGCGCCCGCGATGGCCTCGGCCACCGCGACCGTGCTGGAGGTGCGCGCCCACGACGCCCCCGGTCTGCTGCACCGGATCGGGCGGGCCCTGGACGGTGCCGGCGTCCGGGTCCGAACGGCGCACGTCAGCACGCTCGGCGCGGAGGCCGTGGACTCCTTCTACCTGACCGACCAGGCGGGCCGGCCGCTCTCCGCCCAGCGGGCCGGGGAGGTGGCGGCGGCCGTCCGGGCCTCGCTGGGCTGACCGCGGGCCGCCGGGGGCGTCGGGTCCGGCCGCTTCGGACGGGCCGTTCCGGCGGGCCGCCCGGGCCGGCTCCGGCGCGCCGGACGGGGGCCGCCGGACCGCCCCCGGACCGGTTCGCCCGGGGGTGGAGACCGTTGCCAGGGCGGCCGGATACCCTTGGGGGCGACGACCGTACTGATACCGATGCCGCAGAGGACCCGCGACGACGTGTTCGACACCCTTTCCGATCGCCTCGCAGCGACGTTCAAGAACCTCCGGGGCAAGGGCCGCCTCAGCGAGGCGGACATCGACGCCACCACCCGCGAGATCCGCATCGCGCTGCTGGAGGCGGACGTCGCGCTGCCGGTCGTGCGGGCCTTCATCAAGCAGGTCAAGGAGCGGGCCCTCGGCGCGGAGGTCTCCGGCGCGCTGAACCCCGCCCAGCAGATCATCAAGATCGTCAACGAGGAGCTCATCGCCATCCTCGGCGGCGAGACCCGCCGGGTGAGGTTCGCCAAGAACGGCCCGACGGTGATCATGCTCGCCGGCCTCCAGGGTGCCGGTAAGACCACCCTCGCGGGCAAGCTCGGGCACTGGCTGAAGAGCCAGAAGCACACCCCGCTGCTGGTCGCCTGCGACCTCCAGCGACCCAACGCCGTCAACCAGCTCCAGGTGGTCGCGGAGCGCGCGGGCGTCGCCTTCTACGGGCCGCAGCCCGGCAACGGCGTCGGCGACCCGGTGCAGGTCGCCCGCGACTCGATCGAGTACGCCAAGCAGAAGCAGTACGACGTCGTCGTCGTCGACACCGCCGGCCGTCTGGGCATCGACGCCGAGCTGATGCAGCAGGCCGCCGACATCCGGGCCGCGGTCAACCCGGACGAGGTCCTGTTCGTCGTCGACGCGATGGTCGGCCAGGACGCGGTCACCACCGCGCAGGCCTTCCTCGACGGTGTCGACTTCACCGGTGTGGTGCTGTCCAAGCTCGACGGCGACGCCCGCGGCGGTGCCGCCCTGTCGGTCGCGCACGTCACCGGCCGGCAGATCATGTTCGCCTCCAACGGTGAGAAGGTCGAGGACTTCGACGCCTTCCACCCGGACCGGATGGCCTCGCGCATCCTCGGCATGGGCGACATGCTCTCGCTGATCGAGAAGGCCGAGCAGACCTTCTCGCAGGCCGAGGCCGAGAAGATCGCCTCCAAGCTGCAGGGCGGCGGCAAGGACTTCACGCTCGACGACTTCCTGGACCAGCTGGAGCAGGTCCGCAAGATGGGCTCGATCTCCAAGCTGCTGGGCATGCTGCCCGGGATGGGCCAGATCCGCGAGCAGATCAACAACATCGACGACAAGGACGTCGACCGGGTCGGCGCCATCATCAAGTCGATGACCCCGGCCGAGCGGACCGACCCGAAGCTCATCAACGGCTCGCGCCGGCTGCGCATCGCCAAGGGCTCCGGTGTCCAGGTCGGCGAGGTCAACAACCTGGTCGAGCGGTTCTTCGAGGCCCGCAAGATGATGTCGGCGATGGCCTCCGGCAAGGGCATCCCCGGTATGCCGGGGATCCCGGGCATGGGCGGCGGCTCGAAGAAGTCCGCCAAGAAGGCCCCGGCCGCCAAGGGCAAGCGCAAGAGCGGCAACCCGCTGAAGCGCGCGCAGGAGGAGGCCGCGGCCGCCGAGCGCCGGGCGCTCGGCCCGGGCGCCGGCCAGGCGCCGGCCCAGGGCGGCGCGTTCGGCCTCGGCGCGGGCAAGGGCCCGTCCGACTTCGAGCTGCCCAAGGAGTTCAAGGACCTGCTGTAGGTCCGCCCGCCCCGGGTGCCCGGCCGTCACGGCCGGGGCGCGCCCGTCGGGCAGGTGTACGGCCCGTCGTCCCGGTGCATTCCGGGCGGCGGGCCGTTCGTATGTCCGATGATGGTGGGGTGAGAGTGACGATCAGGGCCCCGCGGGCCGAGGACGAGGTTGTGTACGCCGAAGCGGTCCGCCGGTCCGCCGAGCACATCGGGCGGTGGAACCCGGTCGAGCCGAACGGGCTTCCGGACCTCCTGGAGCGGCAGGGCGCCGGTCTGCGCACCTTCCTGATCATCGATCAGGCCACCGGCGGGCTGGTCGGCAAGGTCAACATCGCGAACATCGTGATGGGCCGGTTCTGCAACGGCGCGCTCGGCTACGACTCGTACCTGCCGTTCGCCGGGACGGGGCGGATGACCGAGGGCATGCGGCTGGTGGTGGACCGCTGTTTCGGACCGCAGGCGGCCGGTGGCCTCGGCCTGCACCGCCTGGAGATCAATGTGCAGCCGGACAACGGCCGTTCGATCGGCCTGGCCAAGCGGCTCGGCTTTCGGCACGAGGGCTACACGCCCCGGATGCTCTTCCTGGGCGGTGCCTGGCGGGACCACGAGCGCTTCGCGCTGACCGCCGAGGAGTGGTCCGGGCCGGGGGAGTGACCGGCAGCCGGATCGCCGGTAGCCGGGTGCGGGCGGGCCGGGTGCGGGCGGGCCGGGGGTGGCCGGGGCGGGGGCGGGGTCGGGCCGGGGTGCGGGCCGGGCGGTGACGGGGTGCGGGCCGCGTCCGGGGTGCGGCGTTGCGGCTGTATCACCTGGGTGAATGTCCGTATTGTCCGATGGGTGACCGATCCCGTGCCGCCGCGCCAGACTCCTGGCCAGCCCTGGCGCTCCGAGGGCGCCCCACCCCCGACGCCTCCGCGCCGCAAGATGCCGGGCGGCTGGGCGGGGCTCGTGCTCACCGCCCTCGCGGTGTTCCTGATCACCGACCTGCTGCTGTCCTTCTTCGGCACCGCCGGCGCGACCACGATCTCCTACACCGAGTTCAACAACCAGCTGAACAACGGCAACGTCACCAAGATCTACTCCAAGGGCGACTCCATCGAGGGCACCCTCAAGAACGCGGCGCCCAAGCCGGACGGCGGCAAGGGCGACTACACCGAGTTCGACACCCAGCGCCCCTCCTTCGCCGGCGACAGCCTGTGGACCACCCTCCAGCAGCAGGGCGTCGAGGTCACCGCCAAGCCGGTGGTCCAGCAGCGCAGCTTCCTCGCCAACCTGCTGCTCTCACTCGCCCCGATGCTGCTGCTGATCCTGATCTGGGTACTGCTCGCCCGCCGGATGGCCGGTGGCATGGGCGCCGGCGCGCTCGGCCGCAAGGCCCCGCCCAAGCCGGTCACCGCCGACCAGGGCAAGCGCACCACCTTCGCCGATGTGGCCGGGATCGACGAGGTCGAGGCCGAACTCGCCGAGGTGGTCGACTTCCTGAAGAATCCGCAGCACTACCGCAGGCTCGGCGCCAAGATGCCGCGCGGTGTGCTGCTGGCCGGTCCGCCCGGCACCGGGAAGACCCTGCTCGCCCGGGCCGTCGCCGGCGAGGCCGACGTGCCGTTCTTCTCCGCCTCCGCCTCGGAGTTCATCGAGATGATCGTCGGGGTCGGCGCCGGCCGGGTCCGGGAGCTGTTCGCCGAGGCCCGCAAGGTCGCCCCCGCGATCATCTTCATCGACGAGATCGACACCATCGGCCGCCAGCGCGGTGGCGGTGGCGGCACGGGCGGTCACGACGAACGCGAGCAGACGCTCAACCAGATCCTCACCGAGATGGACGGTTTCTCCGGCTCCGAGGGCGTCATCGTCATCGCCGCCACCAACCGGGCGGACGTCCTCGACCCGGCCCTGCTGCGCCCCGGGCGCTTCGACCGCCGGGTCACCGTCAGCCCGCCGGACCGCGACGGCCGGGCGGCCATCCTGCGCATCCACACCCGCGCCGTCCCGCTCGCCGGGGACACCGACCTCAACCAGCTGGCCAAGGTCACCCCGGGGATGACCGGCGCCGAACTGGCGAACCTGGTCAACGAGGCCGCGCTGCTGGCGGTCAAGCGCAAGCAGGACGCGGTGGGGGAGCGGGACCTCTCGGACGCGCTGGAGAAGGTCCAGCTGGGCGCCGTCCGGCCGCTGGTCATGCCGCAGGCCGAGCGGGAGCGCACGGCGTACCACGAGAGCGGGCACGCCCTGCTCGGCATGCTCCAGCCGGGCGCCGACCCGGTCCGCAAGATCACCATCGTCCCGCGCGGCCGCGCCCTCGGCGTCACCCTGTCCACCCCCGACACCGACCGCTACTCGTACACCGAGCCCTACCTGCGCGGCCGGATCATCGGCGCGCTCGGCGGGATGGCCGCCGAGCAGGTGGTCTACGGCGTGATCACCACGGGTGCGGAGAACGACCTGGAGCAGGTCACCAACATCGCCCGCGGGATGGCCGGCCGCTGGGGCATGAGCGAGCGGGTCGGCCGGCTCACCGCCGTCCCCTCCGACCCGCAGGGCGCGTACGGGCTCTCCGCCGCGCCGACCACGCTGGACGCGGTCGACGAGGAGGCCCGGCGGATCGTCGCCGAGTGCTACGAGGAGGCGGTGCGGCTGCTGACCGACCAGCGGGCCCGGCTGGACGCGCTGGCGGCGGCGCTGCTGGAGGCCGAGACGCTGGACGAGGAGACGGCCTACCGGGCCGCCGGGATGCCGCGGAAGGCGCTCGACCAGGCGTGAGCCGGCCTGACGGGGGCGTCCGCGGTGGTCGCGGGCGCCCCCGTTCGGGGTGTGGCCGTCGTTGGTCCCAGGGCTCGCCGGGTGGCTTCCCGCCGCCGCCGGGTGCCGGGGGTGCGGTGGCCCGGTCGTCCAGTACCGCCAGGGTGTGGGGCCCCCGGGCCCTCCGGGTTACCGCGGCTGGTCGGCGACCAGGTACCGGAAGACGTTCTCCATCCGGACCGAGCCGTCCTGGCGCAGGTACGGATGCAACGCCTCCTCCAGTTCCTTCGCCACCAGGGAGAGCCCGGAGAACTCCGCCGCCGCGTCGTACAGGCCGGTGGAGAGCAGGCCGCGCACCGCGCTGTCCAGGTCCGGATAGGCGAACGGGCAGCTCACCCGGCCACTGCCGGCCGGGCGCAGGCGGGCCGGTGCGAGCAGGTCCTCCAGGGCGCCGGGCGTGCTCAGCCCGAACGGGTCGCGTGCGGTGGCGCGCCCCGCCATCCGGCGGGCCACGTCCAGCACGGTCGCGCTCTCGCAGCGCTCCGGCGGACCCCAGGCGGCCAGCACCACGTGCCCGCTGCGCAGCGTCAGCCGGGCGGCCTCGGCCACCACGCGCCGCGGATCGGCGGCCCCCGGCAGCTGCTCGAAGACCGTGACCAGCGAATAGGCCGAGCGGGGGACACCGACCGGCGGCCGGGCACCCGCGCCCACCCGCAGCCGACGGTCTCTCGCCAGCTCGCGCAGCTCGTCGTGCGGCTCCAGGCCGGCGACCTGGGCACCCCGTTCGGCGGCCAGCAGCAGTGCCAGGCCGGAGCGGCAGCCCAGGCCCAGCACGCTGGTCGCCGGGCCGACCTCCAGCCGGTCGTAGACCGCCCCGTAGAGCGGTACCAGCATGCGTTCCTGGATCTCCGCCCAGTCGCGCGCCCGCGCGGGCCAGGCGCTCGCGGACTGCCGGTCGTGCGGTGGTGCGCCTGCGGGTCGTACGGTCGTGCCGGTCGTTCCAGCTGAAGCCATCGCGGCCTCCCATCCGGTCCTTCGGTGTGCTGCTACGGCTCCCCCAAAGTCCCGCCCCACTCCAGCGAACAGCGGCTCGGGCGCGGCGTCCAGAGGGGTGCGGGGTGGTGCGCGCGTGTCGCGGGCGTGCGCCCCCTGGCGGAACCGGGGCGTCCGCCGGCCGGCGCGGCGGCCGGGCGCCGTCACGGCCCGTCCGGGAGGGGGACGGCTCGGGGGCGAACGGGTTCCGTGGAACGGATTCGAAGTCAGGCCCCTTGTCCCCGTACCATTCGCCCCATGGCAAAGGCACCCGTTCTCACCCCCCAGGCGGACGACTTCCCGCGCTGGTACCAGGACCTCATCAACAAGGCCGAGCTGGCCGACAACGGTCCGGTGCGCGGCACCATGGTCATCCGACCGTACGGCTACGGCCTGTGGGAGCGGATGCAGCAGGAGATGGACGCCCGCATCAAGAAGGCAGGCGCGCAGAACGCCTACTTCCCGATGTTCATCCCGCAGTCGTACCTGACCAAGGAAGCCGAGCACGTCGAGGGCTTCGCCCCCGAGCTCGCGGTGGTCACCCACGGCGGCGGCAAGCAGCTGGACGAGCCGGTCGTCGTCCGGCCCACCTCCGAGACCATCATCAACGAGTACTTCTCGAAGTGGGTGCAGAGTCACCGCGACCTGCCCCTGCTGATCAACCAGTGGGCCAACGTGGTCCGCTGGGAGCTGCGTCCGCGGGTCTTCCTGCGCACCACCGAGTTCCTCTGGCAGGAGGGCCACACCGCCCACGCCACGTACGAGGACGCCCGCGAGTACGCCTCGATGATCCACACCCAGGTCTACGGCGACTTCATGACCAACGTGCTCGGCATCGACGTCGTGCTCGGCCGCAAGACCGCCAAGGAGCGCTTCGCCGGCGCGATCAACACCCTCACCCTTGAGGGCATGATGGGCGACGGCAAGGCGCTGCAGATGGGCACCAGCCACGAGCTGGGCCAGAACTTCGCCAAGGCGTTCAACACCACCTACCAGCTCCAGGGTGCCGAGCGTGAGTACGTCTGGCAGACCTCCTGGGGCGTCTCGACCCGTATGGTCGGCGGCCTGATCATGTCCCACGGCGACGACAACGGCCTGCGGGTGCCCCCGCGTCTGGCCGCCGTCCAGGCCGTCGTCCTCGCCATCAAGGGCGACGACGCGGTGATCGCCAAGGTGCGCGAGATCGGTGCCCGGCTGGAGGCCGTCGGCATCCGGGTGGTCGTCGACGACCGCACGGACACCCCGTTCGGCCGCCGCGCCGTGGACTGGGAGCTCAAGGGCGTACCGCTGCGCATCGAGGTCGGTCCGCGCGACCTGGAGAACGGCACCGCGATGCTGGCCCGCCGCATCCCCGGCGGCAAGGAGCCGGTCACGATCGACGCGCTGGCCGAGCTGCTGCCGGGCATCCTGGAGGAGGACCAGGCGCTGCTGCTGCGCCAGTCCCGCGAGCGCCGCGAGTCCCGCACGGTCGACGTGACCAACCTCGACGAGGCCGTCGAGGCCGCCGCCACCGGCTGGGGCCGGATCTCCTGGGCCGAGCTGGGCCCGGAGGGCGAGGCCAAGCTGGCCGAGCAGGGCGTCTCGGTGCGCTGCATCATCGCCGCCGACGGCTCGGTGCCGCAGACGGACGACCAGGACGGCAACATCGCGATCGTCGCGCGCGCCTACTGACCGGCGCGCGCTCGCGCCGGCACGCCGCCAGTCGGCGTGCCGGCGGCGGCGCGCCGCGAGTGGCGCCCGTGGTGGGTCGACGGCGGCGCGGCGCGAGTGGCGCCCGTGGTGGCGCGCCGAGGGGTGGTGCCGGGCGGGTCGTCTGGTGGTGCCGGGCGGGTCACCGGAAACGTCGACGGCGCGGCGGGGACGTCTCCCGCACATCGATGGATGCCGGTGGTCGTGATGTCGGAAACCGACAGGTACTGGCGATTACTGGCGGCCGGTGGCAATGGTCCGCTAGCCGCCCGACAACGGTTGGACATCCGTCGGACATCCTGCCGACAACCGCCGTCGGGAATTCCGGCGGTAACCATCCAGGGCCCGTCTCACCTGTCGACATCCCTACTGGCCGGTCAACTGCCGGTATTAACGGAATAGCGGTACGGTGTACGGCCCGTGGCCCTGTCAACTCGACAGGACCGCGGGCCGTCCGTCCTGGGGGCGACAGCCCGTCCCCGGACGGAAATGACGAGGCCCGCCGAGCTGCGACGGGCCCAAACCGGCAGGGGGTTGGTCTTGCGTCAGATCCGGAACGCGCATTTCGCGCGGGCTCGTACATTCCTGAGAGTTTCCTGGGAATTCCAGGGGAACGGGAACACGCGGAACATCGGCTCGCACTCCATCGTTGGTCTAGCGTGAGCACGACACAGCCCCTCGTTCTCGCGGCCGAACTGGCCGCCGCCTGGAGTGACATCCAGGCCTTCCATCAGGATCTCCCCGACCTCGCCTCGCCCGAGGCGTTGATCGGCGAATCCTCCTCGGCCTGTGGCACGCGGCTCGGTTTCGAGCGGCTCCTCCACGAGGCTGCCCACGGTCTGGCCGCGGCCCGGGACATCCGGGACACCTCGCGAGCCGGCCGCTACCACAACCGGCGCTTCCTGCTCCTGGCTTCCGAGCTGGGCCTGGCGCACCCGGTCGAGCCGCACGCGAGTAGCGGCTTCTCCCAGGTGACCATGCTCAAGGAGACGCAGGAGCGGTACGCCGAGACCATCGAGCGTCTGGACCGCGCCCTCGGCGCGCACCAGGAAGCGGTGGCCGGCGACGGTGTGTCGCGCGCGTTCCGCGGCCCGGCCGCCCGGCACGGTTCCTCCGGGGGCGGAGTCCGGGTCAAGGCGGTCTGCGGGTGCGGGCGGAACGTCCGCGTGGTGCCGTCGGTGCTCGCGCAGGCGTCCATCGTCTGCGGTGCCTGCCAGCAGCCGTTCAAGATCGCCTAGCGTGGGGAGTCGGCCGGCGACTGTGCGGGCAGCGCGTCCGGCCGGAGCGATCGACGGCCTTGGTCGGCAGGGTCGATCGGTATGACCGATCGGCTGTCCTGACCGACATCATCTGTGAGGTGTTGGGCTGACCGGGAGCGGGGGCTCCCGGTCGGACCGGTTCTCTCCGGAGCGCTTCGGCGCTTCCCCGCCCCCACCTGTCTGCTTCCTCCTCCCTTCTCCGCCTTCCCTCCTTCCTCGGTCCCGGGCGGCCGGGGGCACTCCTGCCCCGGGCGGCCTCGGCGACCCTGGGGGGTTCCGACGGCGCCGGCGGCCCCGTCCGGCCCTGTCCGGCCCTGGAGTTCGGGCCGGCCCTGCTTCGCCCGGGTGCTCCGCTCCCGTTCCGCTGCCCGATTCCGCTGCCCGATTCCTGCTTCCGGTCCTGCGCCCGGTTCGCTGCCCGGTGCCTGCGCTCCATCGCGGTGCCGCCGGGCCGAAGCCCGCCAGGGCGAGCCGACCGGGCTCGCAGGTCTCTGTTCCGCGCTGCGGGCCCGCACGCCGCGGGTCCGCGCGGTTGCGCGTCCGCCCGGTCGGGGTCGGGCCGAGCGGGCGGCGGCGAGGCGGTTCGCGGCGGTATGGCAGAATGGACAGCTGAGTACTCGGCAGCCGAGCAGGACCCCTCTCTCCTACGGCTGGCGTGTCCCTTGAACGGCCAGCCTCGCAACCCCACGCGACGGTGCGGCCGCTCACCCACGTCAACACCAGGAGAATCCACTCCCGTGGCAGTCAAGATCAAGCTCAAGCGTCTCGGCAAGATTCGCTCCCCGCACTACCGCATCGTCGTCGCCGACGCCCGCACCAAGCGTGACGGTCGCGCCATCGAGGAGATCGGCATCTACCAGCCGACCTACAACCCCTCGAAGATCGAGGTCGACGGCGAGCGCGCCCAGTACTGGCTGTCCGTCGGCGCCCAGCCGACCGAGCCCGTGCTCGCCATCCTCAAGCTGACCGGCGACTGGCAGAAGTTCAAGGGTCTGCCGGCTCCGGCGCCCCTGCTCGTCGCCGAGCCCAAGGTCGAGGACTTCTCGCACCTGTTCGCGAAGGCCGTCGCCGGCTTCGAGGACGCCACCACCGGTGTTGCCATCACCCCGAAGGCCAAGAAGTCGGACAAGGCCGAGGCTGACGCCGACGCCGCCGCCGAGGCCTGATCGTGATCGAGGACGCCCTCGACCACCTGGTGAAGGGCATCGTCGAGCACCCCGACGAGGTGCAGGTGCGTTCGCGCAACCTGCGTCGGGGTAACACCATCGAGGTGCGTGTGCACCCCGATGACCTCGGCAAGGTGATCGGCCGGGGTGGCCGCACGGCGCGCGCACTGCGCACCGTGGTCGGCGCCCTCGGCGGTCGCAACGTCCGGGTCGACCTGGTCGACGTGGACAGCATTCGCTGACGCTGCTGCTCGTTCAGCCGTCAGGCTTGAGGCCGACCGGGACGCATGTCGTCCCGGTCGGCCTTTCTCTGTTTCCAGCCGCCCCTCGCAGGGCCTCCGCCATCGCGGCCCTGCTTCCCGGCATCAGCGCCGGCAGCGGTCAGCAGTACCGATCGCCGGCACCCAGTACCCAGCACCCATCCAGGAGAACGATCACCGTGCAGCTCGTCGTCGGCAAGATCGGCCGCGCCCACGGCATCAGGGGGGACGTCAGCGTCGAGGTGCGCACCGACGAGCCGGAACTCCGGCTCGGCCCCGGCGCCGTCCTGCTCACCGACCCCGCGTCGGCCGGACCGCTGACCGTCGAGTCCGGCAAGGTGCACAGCGGCCGGCTGCTGCTGCGCTTCGCCGGCGTCAAGGACCGCAACGACGCGGAGGCGCTGCGCGGCACCATCCTGATCGCCGACGTCGACCCGGAGGAGAGCCCCGAGGACCCGGAGGAGTACTACGACCACCAGCTGATCGGCATGGACGTGGTCCTGCTCGACGGCACCCCGGTCGGTGAGCTCACCGAGGTCGTCCACCTGCCGTACCAGGACCTGCTCACGGTGGAGAAGCCCGACGGGACCGAGGTGCTGGTGCCGTTCGTCACGCGCATCGTGCCGACCATCGACCTGGAGAACCAGCGCATCGTGATCGACCCGCCGGGCGGTCTGATCGACCCGGAGCAGGCCGAGGTCGTCCAGGGCGAGTCGGACGAGCCGGGTGCGTCGGAGGATTCGGTGGAGTCGGAGGACTCGGAGTGACCGCCGAGGAACTGTCGCCGCAGGAGCCGGCCACCCCGCAGGAGCCGGTTGCCCCGTCGGAGCCGGTCGTCGCGCCGGAGCCGGCGGCCGTGGCAGGGCTGCCCGCGGCGCAGGGCGTTCAGGACGGGATGCGGATCGATGTGGTCACGATCTTCCCCGAGTACCTGGAGCCGCTGAACATCTCCCTGGTCGGCAAGGCCCGTGCCCGCGGCCAGCTCGATGTGCACGTCCACGACCTGCGGACCTGGACCTACGACATCCACCGGACGGTCGACGACAGCCCGTACGGCGGCGGCCCCGGCATGGTCATGAAGCCCGAGCCGTGGGGCGAGGCGCTGGACGGTGTGCTGAGCCGTGGCCCCGAAGGGGAGGTGCCCACCCTGGTGGTGCCCACCCCGAGCGGTCGCCCGTTCACCCAGGAGCTCGCCCAGGAGCTGGCCGGGCGTCCGTGGCTCACCTTCACCCCCGCCCGGTACGAGGGCATCGACCGGCGGGTGATCGAGGAGGCGGCCACCCGGATGCCGGTGGTCGAGGTGTCGATCGGCGACTACGTCCTGGCCGGCGGCGAGGTCGCCGTGCTGGTGATGGTCGAGGCGATCGCCCGGTTGTTGCCGGGGGTGCTCGGAAACGCCGAGTCCCACCGGGACGACTCCTTCGCGCCCGGCGCCATGGCCGACCTGCTGGAGGGCCCGGTCTACACCAAGCCCGCCGAGTGGCGTGGCCGGACCGTCCCGGACGTACTGCTCAGCGGCAACCACGGTCGGATCGCCCGCTGGCGGCGTGAGCAGGCCTTCGCCCGGACGCTGGCGAACCGGCCCGATCTGGTCGGGCGCTGGCAGAACGGGAGCTTCGACAAGAAGGACCGTGCGGCACTGAGCGTTCTCGGCCTGGCCTGGGACGAGCGGCTCGGCCGATTTCGGTCTGTGGTCGATGGTGTGGAAGAATAGGTCGCTGCTGTCTGTCGCTGGGCCCTTCTCGTAGGGGTCACGTGGTCCGGTGCCCCCGCCACGGGGGGATCATCGCCAACCGATGCGGCCCGCAGCGAACCCCATTGTGACGAACTTCCGTGGGCGGCCCGTGGCGCCTGCGATGGAGAGCAACATGAGCAACAAGCTCGCTGCTGTCGACGCGGCTTCGCTGCGTAGCGACATTCCGGCCTTCCGCGCCGGTGACACCCTGAAGGTCCACGTCCGGGTCATCGAAGGCAACCGCTCTCGTGTCCAGGTCTTCCAGGGCGTCGTCATCCGCCGCCACGGCGCCGGTGTCGGCGAGACCTTCACCGTTCGCAAGGTCAGCTTCAACGTCGGCGTGGAGCGGACCTTCCCGGTCCACACCCCGGTCGTCGAGAAGATCGAGGTCGTGACCCGCGGTGCGGTTCGCCGCGCCAAGCTGTACTACCTGCGTGACCTCCGCGGCAAGGCCGCGAAGATCAAGGAGAAGCGCGACCGCTGATCCACCGGCCCCCGGCCCTGCCGGGGGATCGGAGCGCTCTAGGGGGCGCGGCTGCCGCACGGTAAGCTCAGCCCCCGATGAGCACGCACGAACCATCCGCGGACCGCGACGGCTGTCCCGCACCCACCGGTGCGGACTCGCCGTCGCGGTCCGCGGTCGTTTCCGCGGCCGCGCCCGTCGAGGAGCCGGCGGTTGGCCCGGAGACCGGGCCGAGCACCGGGCCGGGGACCGAGTCGGAGCGGGAGGCGGCCCGGCGCACCGAGGGGGAGGCGGCCGGCGACCTGGCGGAGGAGACCGAGGCGTCGCCCCGTTCGCGCTCGCGCGACGCCCTGTTGCTCGTGGGTATCTGCCTGCTCGCGCTGCTTCTGGTGAACGCCTTCGTGGCACGGCCGTTCTCGGTGCCCTCCGGCTCGATGGAGAACAGTCTGCGACCGGGTGACCGCCTGCTCGCCAACCAACTGGCCTACTCCTTCGGGGGGCACCCGCAGCGCGGTGATGTGGTGGTCTTCGACGGGACGGGCTCCTTTCGGCGCGGATCGGCCGAGCCGTCCGGGGTCCGGGGTGCGCTGCGCTCGCTCGGCCAGGACCTCGGCCTGGCCCCGGCGGGCGACTCGATCTACGTCAAGCGCGTCATCGGTGTCGGCGGGGACCGGGTGACCAGTACCGGGTCGGGTGCGCGGATCACCGTCAACGGAGTGTCGGTCGACGAGTCCTCCTACCTCGCGCCGGGGGACGAGCCCTCCGACGTGGCCTTCGACGTGGTGGTGCCGGCCGGCAAGTTGTGGGTCATGGGGGACCACCGCAGTGCCTCCCGTGATTCGCGGGACCACCTGGGTGAGCCCGGCGGCGGCTTCGTGCCCGAGGGCAGGGTGATCGGACGCGCGGAGTGGGTGGTCTACCCCGTCGGTCACTGGGCCGGCCTGGACCGGTCGGCGGCGTTCGCCGCGGTAGGGGGGACCGGTGGCCATGGGGACCAGAGGTAGGGGCCGGCTGGCCGACCGACCGGCCGCCGCACCCGCGGACCGACCGGCGGGAGCACCGGCGCCGGAGGTGTCGGGGCCCGCCCGCGGTCGGGCCGCCCGCCGTCGCACCGCCCGCCGCGCCGCTCGCCGCCGCAAACGGTCCCTCCTGCACGAGATTCCGCTGATCGTCCTGGTGGCGTTGTTGGTGGCACTGGTGATGAAGACCTTCATGGTGCAGGTCTTCGTCATTCCCTCCGGCTCGATGGAGCAGACCATCCAGGTCGGTGACCGCGTGCTGGTGGACAAGCTCACCCCCTGGTTCGGCGCCGAGCCGGAGCGCGGCGATGTGGTCGTGTTCAAGGATCCGGGCGGGTGGTTGGAGGCCGACCACGAGCAGTCCACGGACGGACCGGTGCTGCGCGGGGCCAAGCAGGTCCTCACCTATGTCGGGCTGCTGCCGTCCGACAGCGAGCAGGATCTGATCAAGCGGGTGATCGGTGTCGGCGGAGACACCGTGGAGTGCTGCGACGAGCGCGGCCGGGTCAGCGTGAACGGCACGGCGGTCGACGAGCCGTACCTGTCGCCGGGCAACCCGCCGTCCCGCCAGCCGTTCAAGGTGAAGGTGCCGCAGGGGCGGCTCTGGGTGATGGGTGACCATCGGGACGTGTCCGCCGACTCCCGTTTCCACATGGGGAATCCGGGTCAGGGCACCATCCCGCTGAGCGGTGTGGTGGGTCGGGCGTTCGTCATCGCGTGGCCGGTCGGCCGGGTTCATCAACTTGATGCGCCGGGTTCACTCTCCTCGCTGGCACGGTCCGCGGACGCCCGGGGAACTGGGCCGGATTCGATGGATGTTGGGCCGCTTCCGAAGGAACCTCCGCTCGTTATGGGTGTGTTGGGCATCCTTCCGTTCGTCGGCCGAAGGCGTGGGCAGCCTCCGGAGTAGGTCCACCCCGTCTGCCCGCCGGCCGGGTGGAGCGCGTGGGAGCGCGAGCCGGATGCCCGGGAGTGATAGAGAAGTGCTGGTACGGCCGGTGCGTGACAAACGGTCGTGTCCGGAGGCTGTGCGGGTGTCAGGTGTGCCCGAGGAGGGCGGCCCTGGGGCCGTGTCGTGGTCGATGGTGGAGGTAGTGCCCGCTGTGCGGCACTGTGAGCGCGGACGCGCAGGCGTCCGCACAGCTGGGAGGAGACGTTGTGGGGGATTTGGTGATCGGCGCCCGCTCAGGCGCCGGAGAGCCCGAGGGCTCCGGTCATCGGTCGGAACGGTCGACTGAGTCCGCCGTGTCCGCGACCGCCCCGGAGGACGCGGCGGTTCAGTCCGCCGACGAACAGGGCAGCGGCGCGGACGGTGCCTCCGACGACTCTCGGGACGAAGCGGGTTCCGAGGGCGAGTCGGAGACGAAGGCGGCCGGCAAGGAGCACAAGCAGCGCTCGTTCTGGAAAGAGCTGCCGATCCTGATCGGCATCGCGCTGGTCCTGGCGCTGGTGATCAAGACCTTCTTCGTCCAGGCGTTCTCCATTCCGTCGGAGTCGATGCAGAACACGCTTCAGGTCGGCGACCGCGTGCTCGTGGACAAGCTGACCCCGTGGTTCGGGGCCGAGCCCGAGCGTGGCGAGGTCGTGGTGTTCCACGACCCGGGTGGCTGGCTCGCGGACGAGCCCACCAAGCAGAGCAGCAACTCCTTTGTCCGGGGAGTTCAGGACGTACTCAGTTTTGTCGGCCTGATGCCCTCCGAGAACGAGAAGGACCTGATCAAGCGGGTCATCGCGATCGGCGGGGACACCGTCGAGTGCGAGGGCGAAGGCCCGGTCAAGGTCAACGGGATCGCCCTCGACGAGCCCTACGTCTTCCCTGGCAACACCCCCTGCGGGACGAAGCCCTTCGGTCCGGTGAAGGTGCCGGACGGTCGGATCTGGGTGATGGGAGACCACCGCGCGGACTCGCTGGACTCCCGGTTCCACATGGACCAGCCGGGTGGCGGCACCGTTCCCGTGGACGAGGTCATCGGTCGTGCCTTCGTGGTGGCCTGGCCGATCAACCACTGGGCCACGCTGCCGGTGCCGAAGACCTTCGACCAGAAGGGGCTGGCGGCGGCCGTGCCGTTCGTGCCGCCCGTGGCCGGGGCGGTCGGCGCTGTCGGCCTGCTTCCGCTGGTGCGCCGGATGAGGGACCGGTCGGAGCGCGAGAAGCAGTCCTGACCACCACCGGGTCGCCCCCGGGTCTTGCGCGGGCCGTGGTACCGACGAGTAATCTGCTCGGACGTGCCACGGCCCGCCGGGTTTTCCGCCTGTGGTCCCGGCGTGCCATGAGCGTTTCCGGGTCGGGCAGGGGTGGATGGTTTCGATGAGCGGTGTCGTGACAGAGACGGCAGGCCGCCCGCCTGCGGCCGCGCGGTCCCGGCGCAAGCCGTCCACCGTGCTGCAGGGCGTCCTGATCGGGCTCGGCCTGGCCCTCCTGGTCGGTGGCTTCGTGGTGATGGCCCTGGACTACCGGCCGTACCGCATTCCGACGGGCTCGATGTCGCCGACGCTCAAGGCCGGGGACACCGTCCTGGCCCGGCAGATCGACGGCAAGGCCGTGGGCCGGGGTGATGTCGTGGTCTTCCGCGACCAGGCCTGGGGCGGTGAGCTGATGGTCAAACGGGTGGTCGCGGTCGGCGGCGACACCGTGGCGACCACCGGGGACGACCCGCGGCTGACCGTCAACGGCAAGCCGGTGGACGAGCCCTACCTGGCGGCTCAGGGACTGCAGGGGAGCGCGTTCGGCGTGGCGGTTCCTCCCGGTCGGCTCTTCCTGCTGGGGGACAACCGGCAGGGGTCGCTCGACTCCCGTCTCCACCTGGAGATCGACGGCGGCACGATCTCCGCCACAGAGGTGGAGGCCCGGGTGGAGGCCACCGTGCTGCCGTTCGGTCGGACGGGCATGTTCACCCGTACCGCGGCCTTCGACGGACTCGGCGGGTCGAAGGCGGGTGGGCCCGGGCCGTTGGAGCCGGCCTTCTACGCCACCGTGGCCGGTGCGGCGCTGATCGTGGTGACCTGCGCGGTGGGCGGGGTGGCCGGCGCGGTCCGACGGCTGGGACGCCGCCGAGCCGGCTGACCGCCGCAGCGGGTGCGGCCGCACCCGACGCCGCGACCTCGGTTCGAGCCGGAGGCGACGCCGCCGTGACCGCCGCTGTCCGCGGCCCGGCCGCTCTGTCGAACATCGCCCCGGACGGTCCTGCCGGGTGGCAGGATCGGGGGAGCCGGTCGGACGACCGGGGGGAGGGGGAGAGGCAGAGATGACGGCCAAGCGCCGCAAGGCTTCGCGGATCCTGCTGCTGGACGGGCAGGACCGCCTGCTCCTCTTCCAGGGGTCGGACCCGGCGGTGCCGGGTGTCACCTGGTGGTTCACCCCCGGGGGAGGCCTGGAGCCGGGGGAGGGCATTCGCGAGGCCGCGATGCGCGAGCTCGGCGAGGAGACCGGGCTCCGGGGAGTGGAACTGGGGCCCGTGGTGGCGTACGGCACGGCTTCGTTCTCCTTTCGGGAGCAGCGCTACGAGCAGGAGCAGTGGTTCCACCTGGCCCGGACCGTGGAGACGGTGCTCGATCATTCGGGAATGGGTGGGGACGAACACGCCCAACTGCTCGCGGCACGCTGGTGGACGGTCGAGGAGCTGAGGGCGACCGCCGAAACGATCTATCCGGTCGGGCTGGCGGACTTCCTGGGGCGACTGTTGGCCGAGGGGCCGCCAGTCACGCCGGTAAGGCTCTGAGGGTGAGTGCGGTGGTCCACAATGGGTGGACGTGACAAGTTGAGGGGACGCCTGGATGAGTGCCGAAGATCTCGAGAAGTACGAGACCGAGATGGAGCTCAAGCTCTACCGGGAGTACCGGGACGTCGTCGGCCTGTTCAAGTACGTGATTGAAACCGAGCGACGTTTCTACCTCACCAACGACTACGAGCTGCAGGTGCACTCGGTCCAGGGCGAGGTCTTCTTCGAGGTGTCGATGGCGGACGCGTGGGTCTGGGACATGTACCGGCCGGCCCGGTTCGTCCGCAAGGTCCGGGTGCTGACCTTCAAGGACGTGAACATCGAGGAGCTCGCGAAGAGCGATCTGGAGCTGCCCTCGGACGACTCCGGGTTCGGGAACTGACGTTGGACCGCTCGGTCCTGCGGTGTCCAGGGGAATTTCGACTTTCCCTGGATTCTCACCCCTGCGGGTGACAGAAGTTATCCACAGGGCCGGGTTATCCACAGGAAGTAGCAAGCCTCTGGCCCGGCCCCGGGCCGCACGGCAACCTCCGCGGCGGAGGTGGTCACCGTGCAGGACACCAAGCGCACCACACGCAAGCAGAGCGAGACGGCGAAGTCCCGGCCGGGCGGGCAGGCCCGGCGCAGGGCGGCGAGGCCGCCGGAGGATCGTCCGGCGGAGCTGCCCGGTCTCGACGAGGGGTCGGCTCCGCCGCGCCCGTCGCGGGCCGCTCCGGCGAAGGCTCCGCCGGGGCGCGGCACGAACAACGGCCTCGGCCGCTACGGGGAGCGGGTCGCCGCCCGTCGGCTCGCCGAGAGCGGGCTCCGGATCCTGGACCGCAATTGGCGCTGCGTCGAGGGCGAGCTGGACATCGTCGCCCTCGACGGGGACACCCTGGCGGTCTGTGAGGTGAAGACCCGCTCCGAGCGGGGCTTCCAGCAGCCGAGCGAGGCCATCGACCGGACCAAGGCCGCCCGGCTCCAGCGCCTGGCGGAACGCTGGGTGGCCGAGCGCTGGCCCGGCCACTTCGCCCGGCTGGCCGGCCCGGGGTACCAGCCCGCTCCGGCGGATCCGCAGTGGCCGCCCGTCCCGCCCGGAGGGGTACGGATCGACCTGGTGGCGGTCATCAACCGCGCCCGGGGCGCCGCCTCGGTGGACCATCTGCGGGGGGTGGTCTGAATGGCCTTCGCCCGTACCTGCTCGGTCGCCCTGGTCGGCGTCGACGGCGTGATCGTCGAGGTCCAGGCGGACCTTGAGCCCGGAGTCGCCGCGTTCACCCTGGTCGGTCTGCCCGACAAAGCCCTGTCCGAGGCCCGCGACCGGGTACGCGCGGCCCTGGTGAACAGCGGAGAGGTCTGGCCCCAGCGAAAGCTCACCGTCGGGCTCAGCCCCGCCTCGGTGCCCAAGAGCGGTAGCGGCTTCGACCTCGCGGTGGCCTGCGCCGTCCTCGCCGCCGCCGAGCGGCTGGAGCCGTCGTCCATCGCCGACCTGCTGATCATCGGGGAGCTGGGGCTCGACGGCCGGGTGCGTCCGGTGCGCGGCATCCTGCCGTCGGTGCTCGCCGCCGCCGACGCCGGTTACCGGAGGGTCGTGGTGGCCGAGCAGACCGCCGCCGAGGCCTCGCTGGTCCCGGGTGTCACCGTCATCGGCGTGCGCAGCCTGCGCCAACTCGTCGCGCTCCTCACCGGCGCCCCCGAGCCGGACGAGCCGCCGGACCCGGTCACCGGCCGCCCGGACCCTCTGATGGCCGGACTGATGCTCCCCACCGCGGGGGTGCGTGGTCTGCCCGACGAGGGAGCCCCGCGACTCGACCTGGCGGACGTGGCCGGCCAGTACGAAGCCCGACGGGCACTGGAGATCGCCGCCGCGGGCGGTCATCACCTGTATCTGAAGGGCCCGCCGGGCGCGGGCAAGACCATGTTGGCGGAGCGATTGCCCGCGCTGCTGCCGCCGCTCACCCAGAAGGAGGCCCTGGAGGTCACCGCCGTGCACTCCGTGGCCGGACTGCTTCCGGCCGGGCGGCCGCTGATCAACTGCGCGCCGTACTGCGCCCCGCACCACTCGACCACCATGCCGGCGATCGTCGGCGGCGGGAGCGGGCTGCCCAGACCGGGTGCGGTCTCGTTGGCCCACCGGGGGGTGCTGTTCCTGGACGAGGCTCCGGAGTTCCCGGTCCGGGTGCTCGACGCGCTGCGCCAGCCGCTCGAATCGGGGGAAGTGGTGATCGCCCGATCGGCCGGATCGCTCAGGTTGCCGGCCAGGTTCCTGCTCTGTCTGGCCGCGAATCCCTGCCCCTGCGGGCGGTACTCACGCCGGGGCGAGGGGTGCGAATGCACTCCGGCGATGGTCAGTCGGTACCAGGGCCGGCTGTCCGGGCCGTTGCTCGACCGGGTCGACCTCCAGGTCCAGGTCGCCCCGGTGACCAGGGTCGAGCTGATGGAGCGGGACGCCACGGCGGAGGACACCGCGACCGTCGCGGCCCGGGTGCTGGCGGCGCGGGAGCGTGCGGCCGCCCGGTTGGAGCACACGCCGTGGCGGACCAACGCCGAGGTGCCCGGCCACGAGTTGCGCACGCGGTGGCAGCTGGGGCCCAACGCCCTGAACGACGCCGCGCGCCAGCTGGAGCGCGGTCTGCTGACCGCCCGCGGCCTGGACCGGGTGCTCCGGGTCGCCTGGACGGTCGCCGATCTCGCCGGCCGGGACCGCCCGGACCAGCGGGACGTACGGACGGCGCTCGTGCTCCGCACCGGCGTGGAGCAGGGGCTGCCCCTGGTCGGGCGTTCCTCCGGCCGGCCAGGCAGCGGGTCGCTGCCGCAGAGCGGGGTGAAGGCCGGGGCGAAGGGCGACCGGCCGCTCCGGGCCGACCCACCCGAGGTGACCCCCGATCAGCGGCCGAGCGACAAGGAGACGTGAGCATGAACCAGACGGTGCACCACCCGCAGCACTCCCCCGAAGCCGGCCGGGGCACCGAGTCCGAGCGTCTCGCCCGGGCGGCGCTGAGCCGACTCAGTGAACCGGGGGACGCGGTCCTGGGCCGCTGGCTCACCCAGCTCGACGCCGGCGACGTCGTCCGGGCGATCCGGGACGGCACCGTCCCCGACCACCCGGGCCTGGACGCGGACCGCCTCGCCGCCTACCGGGCCAGGCTCGTCGACGTCGACGCCGCGGCCGATCTGGAACGTGTGAGAAGCGTCGGTGGGCGCTTCATCATTCCGGGCGACACGGAATGGCCGAGCCAACTGGACGATCTGGGGGACGGCAGACCGCTCGGGCTCTGGGCGGCCGGGACGGGTTCGCTGCGGCTGCTCGCCCTCCGCTCGGTCGCGGTCGTCGGGGCGCGGGCCTGCACGGCCTACGGCGCCCACGTCGCCGGGGAGCTGTCGGCGCAACTGGCCGAGCGGGGGTGGGTCGTGGTCTCCGGGGCGGCGTACGGGATCGATGCCTCCGCCCACCGGGGCGCGCTGGCCGTCGGGGGGATGAGCATCGCGGTCCTCGCCTGTGGTGTCGACGTGGCCTATCCGAGGGGCAACGCCCAGCTGATTCGCCGGATCGCCGCCCAAGGGTTGCTGGTGAGCGAGCTCCCACCGGCGGAGCACCCGAACCGGTTCCGGTTCGTGCTGCGCAATCGCGTGATCGCGGCACTCACCCGAGGCACGGTGGTGGTCGAGGCGGCGATGCGCAGTGGGGCGCTGAGCACCGCCAGACGGGCCCGCGACCTCAATCGGCACACGATGGGCGTCGCCGGCCCGGTGACCTCGGAGCTCTCGGCCGGGGTGCACGCCCTGATCCGCGCCGGCGCCACGCTGGTCACCGACGCGGCCGAGGTGGCCGAGCTGATCGGGGCGATCGGTGACGATCTCGCACCGCAGCGCAGTGGGCCGGTACTGCCGAGGGATCTGCTCGAACCGGCGGTGGCGAGAGTGCTGGAGGCCGTCCCGGCCACGGCGGAGGGCGCTCCGGTGGAGCGCCTGGCCCGGCAGTCGGGGCTCCCGCCGGACGAAGTGCTCCAGCGGCTCTACGAGTTGGGGTCACTGGGCTTCGTGGAGCGGCACGGTGCCCACTGGCGGTTGGTGCGGGGGAGATGAGGGAGCAGGGCGGAACGGGGGTGATCGGGGCGTGACCGGAGGTGTGGTGGTCGGCGAGTGGCAGGGAGACGGCTCGTCGGCCGGGATTTCACCCCCGGCGCGGGACTACGGCGACACGAATGCCACCGGATCGGGGGACGACCGAGTGGCGGTAGCACATTGCAGTGAGTCGGTCACGCTACGCTCGCACTGCCTTCCCTATCAGCACATGACTCGGCAGAACGGCGCAGACCAACGCATGCCCACACACATTCCCGGACACAGAGTGACCGGTGGCGCCCGGTCCTCGGGAGGGCCGCGGACCGAGCGGCGCCCCGTGACCGAGTTCCCGCCCAAGGCGACGGGTGCGATGGGGGCCCTGGCCCGGCAGGGTGGCCGACCGGCGCACGCCGGCGCGTACGCCGGTCGGCCGGACGAACCCGGTACGCCTGACGCCTCCGAAGCAGCCGCTACGCCCGACGCGGTCGTCAGGTCCGAGACGCCCGGGGTCCCCGGGCCGGGGCAGCGCCAGGACGCGCCGCCCGCTCCCACCGGGACACCGGCGCCCCGACGGCAGCCCGGCGGCCCGGAGCGCACCGCGCTGGAGGAGCTCTGGCGCTCCTACAAGGAGACGGGCGATCAGCGGTTGCGGGAGCAGCTGATCCTGCACTACTCACCGCTCGTCAAATACGTGGCGGGTCGGGTCGGGGTCGGGCTGCCGTCCAACGTCGAGCAGGCCGACTTCGTCTCCTCCGGCGTCTTCGGGCTGATCGACGCGATCGAGAAGTTCGACATCGACCGGGCGATCAAGTTCGAGACCTACGCGATCAGCCGGATCCGCGGCGCGATCATCGACGAACTCCGGGCGCTGGACTGGATCCCGCGTTCGGTGCGGCAGAAGGCCAAAGCGGTCGAGCGGACGTACGCGACGCTGGAGGCCCGGCTGCGCCGCACTCCTCACGAGCCCGAGGTCGCGGCCGAGATGGGCATCGCGATCGAGGACCTCCACGCCATCTTCAGTCAGCTCTCCCTCGCCAACGTGGTGGCGCTGGACGAACTGCTCCACCCGGTGGGCGAGGGCGGGGACCGGCCGAGCCTGGGCGACACCCTGGAGGACCGCGGCGCGGACAACCCTGTGGAGGTGGCCGAGGACCGGGAGCTGCGCAGGCTGCTGGCACAGGCGATCAACACCCTGCCCGAGCGGGAGAAGACCGTCGTGACCCTCTACTACTACGAGGGCCTCACCCTCGCGGAGATCGGCCAGGTGCTGGGGGTGACGGAGAGCCGGGTCAGCCAGATCCACACCAAGTCGGTGCTGCAGCTGCGAGCCAAACTGTCGGACATCCGGTAGGCCTGCCGTCCGCGCCCCCGTTCCCGGGTCCACCGCCCTCGGGTGTCCGGTCGCGGTGCCGAGCGGGAGCTGCCACGACGGCTCCTCCGAGCCGCCGCGCCTCCCTGTCATGCGCGGCGCCGTATCGGTGGGGTGTAGGGCTCCGTACAGTGGGACAGTGCCGAAGATCCGAGCGGCCACTCTGGCCGAGCACCGACAGCTGCAGCGAGCAGCACTCCTCGATGCTGCCCGCAGCCTGCTCACCGAGGGGGGAATGGATGCCCTGACCTTCCCCGCGCTCGCGGCGCGCACCGGGCTGGCGCGCTCCTCGGTCTACGAGTACTTCCGTTCCCGTGCCGCCGTGGTCGAGCTGCTCTGCGAGGTCGACTTTCCGCTCTGGGCGGCCGAGATCGAGGCCGGGATGGAGAGCTGCGACACGGCGGAGGCCCGGATCGAGGCCTATGTCCGGGGTCAGCTCGCGCTGGCCGGGGATCCTCGGCACCGGGCGGTGGCGGCGATCTCGGCGCTGGAGCTCGACGAAGCGGCGCGGGAGCGGATCCGGGCCGCTCACGGCAAGCTCGTCGGACTGGTGGTCCAGGCTCTCCAGGACCTCGGTCACGAGCAGCCGAGGCTGGCGGCGGGCCTGTTGCAGGGGATCGTGGAAGCCGCCGTGCGGCAGGCCGAGCAGCGTGCCGCCGGCGGTCCGGCCGAGAGCCCGGACGTGATCGCCGACGCCGCTGTCACGCTCGCCCTGCACGGCCTGGGCGGGGCCTGACCCTCACCGGCCTCACCGGCCTCACCGGCCGCGCCCGAGTGGGAGCAGCCGGGTGGCACCCGCGCCGAACAGTGCCAGGGGGTCGAGATACCGGTCGCCGCGCAGCAGTCCCCAGTGCAGGCAGTCGTGGCCGCCGCAGTGGGCGGCGCCTGGGGCGAGCTGCCCGAGCACCTGACCGGCCGTGACGGTGGTGCCGGTGGTGAGGGCAGCGGTGACGGGCAGATAGGTGGTCCGCAGCGGCGGGGTGCCGGATGCCGGGTGCGTGACGGTGACCACCGGTCGGCCCGCCACCAGGCCGGAGAACGAGACCACTCCGGGGGCCGCCGACCGGATGTCCGCACCGACGCCGGCGGCGAGATCCACGCCCCGATGCCCGGCGGCCCACGGCGTCGCCGGTGCCTCGAACCGCCTGAGCGGCCCACCCGGAGCGCCCACCGGCCACACCCGTCCGGCACCGGTACCAGCAGCGACACCCTCACCGACCCCGGTACCGACCCCGTCACCGACCCCGGCGGCATGGCCGACCGACCCCGGCAGGACGGTCAGCAGGACCGCCGTGACCACCAGCAGCGCGAGCAGCAGTAGCCGATGATCGGGCCCGGGCCCAGGGGGTGGGGGCAGTGCCGGCGCCGTGCCCCTGTTGCCGACAGTGCGGGACGCGGGGGCGCCCGCGTCCCGCACTCTCGTGAAGGCGCGGACGGGATCGGCGAAGCCGGAGAACACGGACGGGGTGGCGGCGCGGGGGGCAGTGGTCATGGCGTCGAGGCTGTCCGCCGGGGGGCGGGTCCGACCACCCCCGCCCCGATTCCTGTGGATAACCGGCCCCTGTGGACAGTCGCCGTCCCCCCAACGGGTGGCGCACCATCGAACGCGGCCCAGCCACGACCCCGACCACGGGCTCCGGCCCACGAGCCCCCGAGCACGCCGTCCCACCACCGCGCCGCACCGCCTCACCGGCCGTCCCACCCGTCCCCCCACCGACCGCCGGTCCCTGTGGAGTCGCCCGCTGCTCGGCGCTTCCCGTACACTTCACACGCGACCCGGTCTGCCGGGTCGACTTCGCACGCCCCGCCACCGGTGGACGGATGCGGCTCAGCCGCCGCCCCCGCCTGGTGCGAGTGCCGCTCGGTCCGCCGAGCCCGATCCGGTCTTCGGACCAGTCGGGCCGAAGCGGCTCGGCACGTTCGGGGCGTCAGGCGTGGCTGTCACCTGGCTGCCACGGACAAAACCGAGCCTGACCCGGCCGCACGCAGACGCCGAGCGGGGAGCGCCACCGCGCGACCCACGTCGTCGACTGCGCGGGAGCCGGGCGCAACACCTTAGGAGTACGGCTATGGCCGTCGTCACGATGCGGGAGCTGCTGGAGAGCGGCGTCCACTTCGGTCACCAGACCCGCCGCTGGAACCCGAAGATGAAGCGCTTCATCATCACGGAGCGCAACGGCATCTACATCATCGACCTCCTGCAGTCGCTGAACTACATCGACCGCGCCTTCGAGTTCATCAAGGAGACCGTTGCCCACGGCGGCAGCGTCCTCTTCGTCGGCACGAAGAAGCAGGCCCAGGAGGCCATCGCCGAGCAGGCCACCCGCGTGGGCATGCCCTACGTGAACCAGCGCTGGCTCGGCGGCATGCTGACCAACTTCTCGACCGTCTACAAGCGTCTGCAGCGCCTCAAGGAGCTCGGCGAGCTGGACTTCTCGGACGTGGCCGGCTCCGGCCTCACCAAGAAGGAGCTCCTGGTCCTCCAGCGCGAGCACGACAAGCTGGAGAAGACCCTCGGCGGTATCCGCGACATGCAGCGCGTTCCCAGCGCTGTCTGGATCGTGGACACCAAGAAGGAGCACATCGCGGTCGGCGAGGCCCGGAAGCTCAACATCCCGGTCGTCGCCATCCTCGACACCAACTGCGACCCCGACGAGGTCGACTACAAGATCCCGGGCAACGACGACGCGATCCGCTCCGTCACCCTGCTGACCCGTGTGATCGCCGACGCCGTCGCCGAGGGCCTCAAGTCCCGCGCGGGTGTCGCCAAGGGCGACGCCAAGGTCGAGCCGGGTGCCGACCAGCCGCTGGCCGACTGGGAGAAGGACATCCTGGAGGGCGAGAAGAAGGCTGAGGAGGCTCCCGCCGCCGACGCCGCCGCCGAGGTCGAGGCCCCCGCCGCCGAGGCCCCCGCCGCCGAGGCTCCGGTCGCCGAGGCGCCCGTTGCCGAGGCTCCGGCCGCTGACGAGGCTCCGGCCGAGCAGGCCTGACGTACCAAGGGTGAGGGGCACTCGCCGGTACGACACCGGTAAGTGCCCCTCTCTCCCGTGCCGGGACCGAACCGACGGCCCCGGCACAACTCCACGCAGACACGCGAGACGCGAGAAGAGATTCACACCATGGCGAACTTCACCGCCGCGGACGTCAAGAAGCTCCGTGAGCTCACCGGCGCCGGCATGATGGACTGCAAGAAGGCCCTGGACGAGGCCGAGGGCAACGTCGACAAGGCTGTCGAGCTGCTCCGCATCAAGGGCCAGAAGGGCGTCGCCAAGCGCGAGGGCCGTGACGCCTCCAACGGCGCCGTCGCCGCGCTGATCGCCGAGGACAAGAAGTCCGGCGTCCTGGTCGAGCTGAACTGCGAGACCGACTTCGTCGCCAAGGGTGACAACTTCGTCAAGGTCGCCGACGCGATCGCCGCCCACGTCGCCGCCACCGCCCCGGCCGACCTGGACGCCGCGCTGGCCTCCGAGATCGAGCCCGGCAAGACCGTCCAGCAGTTCGTGGACGAGGCCAACGCCGCGCTGGGCGAGAAGATCGTCTTCCGTCGCTTCGCCCAGTTCACGGGTGAGGGCTTCGTCGCGGTCTACCTCCACAAGACCAGCCCCGACCTGCCGCCGGCCGTCGGCGTCCTGGTCGAGCTGGACAAGGAGAACGCCGAGGTCGCCAAGGACGTCGCGCAGCACATCGCCGCCTTCGCGCCGAAGTACCTCTCCCGCGAGGAGATCCCGGCCGAGGAGATCGAGAACGAGCGCCGCGTCGCCGAGGCCACCGCTCGCGAGGAGGGCAAGCCGGAGGCTGCCCTGCCGAAGATCGTCGAGGGTCGCGTCACCGGCTTCGTCAAGGAGAACTCCGTCCTGGAGCAGGCCTTCGCGAAGGACAACAAGAAGACCGTCGCCAAGGTTCTTGAGGAGAACGGCGTCGCCCTCAAGCGCTTCGCCCGCTTCCGCGTCGGCGCCTGACCCACGTTCCACCGGACTCCCGGCACGCTTAGGCTGGGAACCGCCCCCGTCCGATGACCAGGGCGGGAGGGACGCGCCGAACGGGCTCACCCCAGCGTCATCCGTCTATGGGCGGGCCGCGTCGGCACCATGAACGACGAGGAGGCCATTGCCGTGCAGGACACCGTACCGGTTCCCGCGGCAGTGGCCTCCTCGCGTGTACGCGCAGGTCGGGGATCCGCACACCCGCGCCTGTGAACCAGTAGGTGTAGAAGGAGAAGTCCATGCAGGAGACGCAGGAGACCGCGCAGGACCCCCAGGCCGGCTCGCCCCGCCGGGTGCTGCTGAAGCTGTCCGGTGAGGCCTTCGCCGGTGGCGGCGGGCTCGGCGTGGACCCGGACGTCGTGCACGCGATCGCCCGTGAGATCGCCACGGTCGTCCGCGCCGGTACCGAGGTCGCGGTGGTGATCGGTGGTGGCAACTTCTTCCGCGGCGCCGAGCTCCAGGTGCGCGGCATGGACCGGGCCCGCTCCGACTACATGGGCATGCTCGGCACCGTGATGAACTGCCTGGCGCTGCAGGACTTCCTGGTCAAGGAAGGCATCGAGACCCGGGTCCAGACCGCGATCACCATGGGCCAGGTCGCCGAGCCGTACCTGCCGCTGCGCGCCGTCCGGCACCTGGAGAAGGGCCGTGTGGTGATCTTCGGTGCGGGTATGGGCATGCCCTACTTCTCCACCGACACCACGGCCGTCCAGCGCGCGCTGGAGATCCACGCGGACATCCTGCTGATGGGCAAGAACGGCGTGGACGGCGTCTACGACTCCGACCCCCGGACCAACCCGGACGCGGTCAAGTTCGACGCGCTGGAGTACTCCGAGGTCATCGCGCGGGATCTCAAGGTCGCCGACCTCACCGCGATCACGCTGTGCAAGGACAACAACCTCCCGATGCTCGTCTTCGAGCTGCTGGCGGAGGGCAATATCGCGCGTGCGGTGAAGAGTGAGAAGATCGGCACACTCATCAGCCAGGATTCTGTCCGGGCCTGAGCAGCAATCAGCCGTACGGGACGGCGCCGGCACCACGTGCGGCGGCCTCCACACCGCGACCGGCTTCGACTCCGACACCGGTCGGGACAACAGCAGATGAACCGGACAGGGAGTACACAGTGATCGAAGAGACCCTCCTCGAGGCCGAGGAGAAGATGGAGAAGGCCGTCGAGGTCGCCAAGAACGACTTCGCCGCCATCCGGACCGGCCGTGCTCACCCGGCGATGTTCGCCAAGATCGTGGCCGAGTACTACGGTGCCGTGACGCCGATCAACCAGCTGGCCTCCTTCTCCGTGCCGGAGCCGCGGATGGCCGTCGTCGCGCCGTTCGACAAGACCGCGCTGAAGGCCATCGAGCAGGCGATCCGCGACTCCGACCTCGGCGTCAACCCCTCGAACGACGGGTCCATCATCCGGGTGGTGCTTCCCGAGCTCACCGAGGAGCGCCGCCGCGAGTACATCAAGGTCGCCCGCGGCAAGGGCGAGGACGCCAAGGTCTCGATCCGTTCGGTGCGCCGCAAGGCCAAGGACGGCATCGACAAGCTGGTCAAGGACGGCGAGATCGGCGAGGACGACGGCCGTCGCGCGGAGAAGGAGCTCGACGACACCACGGCCAAGTACGTGGCCGCCGTCGACGAGCTGCTGAAGCACAAGGAAGCCGAGCTGCTCGAAGTCTGATGAACGACGCCCCTGAC
Source organism: Kitasatospora sp. NPDC059327 (assembly GCF_042752535.1). Lineage (NCBI taxonomy): Bacteria > Bacillati > Actinomycetota > Actinomycetes > Kitasatosporales > Streptomycetaceae > Kitasatospora > Kitasatospora sp. NPDC059327. The sequence continues at coordinate 59,825 of NZ_JBHYYB010000037.1, forward strand.
GCCCCCGGCTACTGGGGCCCATCCGACCAGCAACATCAGCAGTACCAGCCGCACCCCCCGTACCGGCCCGCGCCCGCGCCGCGGCCGGCCGCACCGGGCGCTGCGGGTGACCCCGGCCACCGAACGGGTCACTCGCAGCAGCCTCCGGTGTACTGGGGCGGTGACGCGGAGGAGACTCAGGTCATGCCCCCCGTACCGGCCGACCCGGGACCCGACCCCGCCGAGGGGCCGACCCGGGAGGCCGGGCGGCTGAGCGGGCCGCTGTTCCGGGACGAGCAGCCCCGGACGGCGGTGCCGGGCGCGGCGGAGACGGTCGTGCTGCGCGCGATCACCGACGATGTCGCCCCCACCCCCGGCCGCGGCGGTCCGCCGTACCCGGGGGTCCCGGCGTATCCCGCGCCGCCGCAGAGCCACCCGGCGGCCGGGCAGCCCCACCCTGTGCCGTTGTCCCACCCAGGGCAGGAGACACCTGTGGCCCAGCCCGACCAGCAGCCACAGCCGCGCAAGCAGCGCGGCGGTCGCAACCTCCAGGCCGCGATAGGCGTGGGCGTCGGCCTCGGCGCGGTGATCATCGCCTCGCTGTTCGTGGTGAAGGCGCTGTTCCTGTTCGTGGTGATGGCGGCCGTGTCGGTCGGGATCTGGGAGCTGACCAGCCGACTGGCCGAGCGCAAGCAGATCAAGGCGCCGCTGGTCCCGCTGGTCGCGGGCGGCATCGCGATGATCGCGACCGGCTACTGGGCCGGGGTCCAGTGGGCGGCGGCCTCGCTGGCGCTGACCGGTCTGGCGGTGATGGTCTGGCGGATGGCCGAGCCGCCGGAGAACTACCTGCGGGACATAACGGCGGGCATCTTCACCGCTTTCTACGTGCCGTTCCTGGCGACCTTCGTGGCGATGATGCTGGCGGCGGACGACGGCCCGCAGCGGATCGTGCTGTTCCTGATCGTCACCGTCTGCAGCGACACCGGCGCCTACGCGGTGGGCTACAAGTTCGGGAAGAACAAGCTGGCCCCGACGATCAGCCCGGGCAAGACCCGCGAGGGCCTGGCCGGCGGCATCGGTCTGTCGATGCTGGCGGGCGCGCTGCTGATGCAGCTGATCATCGACGACGGCAGCTGGTGGCAGGGTCTGATCCTGGGCGGCTGTGCGGCGGTCGTCGCGACCCTGGGCGACCTGGGCGAGTCGATGATCAAGCGTGACCTCGGCATCAAGGACATGGGCACGCTGCTGCCGGGCCACGGCGGCATCATGGACCGCTTGGACTCGCTCCTGCCGACCGCTCCGGTGGTCTGGCTGCTGCTGGCGGCCTTCGTCGGCAGCTGAGTCCGGCCGCGAACCCAGGGCCGCCAACCCGGGGCCCCGCAGCCGGGACCGCGAACCCGGGCCGCGACCCAGCGGCCCTGCGGTGGAGGCCGGGCCGGGCGACCCGGCCCGGGCCACGACGACGAGTGAGGGCTCCGGACGCCAGGCGTCCGGAGCCCTTCGCCGTCCGGAGCCCTTCGCCGTCTGCCGAGGTCCGAACGTCTGCGACACTGGATGAACCATGCCTAAGCCCGGAGAACTCACCTTTGTCGCGCCGCGTGGCGCCAAGCCCCCGCGACACCTCGCCGACCTGAGCCCCGCCGAACGCAAGGAGGCCGTCGCCGAGCTGGGCGAGCAGCCGTTCCGCGCGAAGCAGCTCTCCAACCACTACTTCGGCCGGATGTCCAACGACCCGGCGAGCTGGACGGACATCCCCGCCGCCAGCCGGGAGAAGCTCACCGAGAGCCTGCTCCCCGAGCTGATGTCGGTGGTGCGGCACGTGTCGTGCGACGACGACAACACCCGCAAGACGCTGTGGAAGCTGTTCGACGGCACGCTCGTCGAGTCCGTGCTGATGCGCTACCCGGACCGGGTCACCATGTGCATCAGTTCGCAGGCCGGCTGCGGTATGAACTGCCCGTTCTGCGCGACGGGCCAGGCCGGGCTGACCCGCAACCTCTCCACCGCCGAGATCGTCGAGCAGATCGCGGCCGGGATGCGCGCGCTCAAGGACGGCGAGATTCCGGGCGGCGAGGCCCGGCTGTCCAACGTGGTCTTCATGGGCATGGGCGAGCCGCTGGCGAACTACAACCGGGTGCTGGCCTCGATCCGCCGGCTCACCGACCCGGCGCCGGACGGTTTCGGCCTCTCCCAGCGCGGCATCACCGTCTCCACCGTGGGTCTCGTGCCGGCGATGAACCGGCTCGCGGACGAGGGCCTCTCCTGCCGCCTCGCGCTGTCGCTGCACGCCCCGGACGACGAGCTGCGCGACGAGCTGGTGCCGGTGAACACCCGGTGGAAGGTCGCCGAGGTGCTCGACGCCGCGTGGAACTACGCGGAGAAGTCCGGCCGCCGGATCTCCATCGAGTACGCGCTGATCAAGGACATCAACGACCAGGCGTGGCGGGCGGACCTGCTCGGCCGGTTGATCAAGAACCACCGGGTGCACGTCAACCTGATCCCGCTGAACCCGACGCCGGGTTCGAAGTGGACGGCCTCCCGGCCCGAGGACGAGCGCGAGTTCGTCCGCCGGCTGCAGTCGCACGGCGTGCCCACCACCGTCCGCGACACCCGCGGCCAGGAGATCGACGGCGCCTGCGGACAGCTCGCCGCGGCGGGCTGAGACACCGGGCAGGACGGCGGACCGGACCGGCGGGGGCGGCGAACGGGACCCCGCCGGACCGGCTCAGCGCAGGCCGGCCGCCGCCAGGGCGGCGGTCAGCCCGCCGGTGACCAACAGGACGGTGCCGACCGCGAGGGTCCGCAGGGCCACCGCGCCGAACAGCAGCCGGGGTGGGGTGCCGATCCGCAGCAGCGCGCCGGCGACGTCCCGGCGGGCGGTGCGGAGCTCGGCCAGCCGGGAGACCACGGCGGCCACCGCGCAGCCCAGCACCAGACAGACCTCGACGGCGGGCAGGGTGTCCGCGCTGCCCGGTTCCCCGATCCAGTAGCGGACGGTGGTGAGCGCCACCGCGGCCGCCAGGGCCAGGACGGCCAGGGGTGGTCCGAGCCGGCGGGCCTGCGCGGTCAGGCCCCGCCCGGCGAGCAGCCGTAGCGGGGTCGGCCGGCCGACGGCGAGCAGCAGCCCGGTCCAGGAGAGCAGCGGGCCGGTCAGCAGGGCGAGGCCCAGGGCGCAGGCCGCCCAGCCGCCGAGGGCGGCGGTGCTGGTGCTGCCGAGCCCGGCCGGCAGGTGGATCGGGCGGCCGTCGGCGGCGGCGCCCGGGCGCAGCGCGATGAGTTCGAGGGCGAGGCCGAGCACGGCCAGTCCGATCGGCAGGGCGATCCGCAGCGGGCCGAAGCCGGTCGGCACGTGCGGCCGCCCGCCGGGCAGGGTCTCGGCGATCGGCACCGCGCCGGCCGCCGCGATACCCGCGGTCAGCGGGACCAGGGCGATCAGGGTGACCGGCGCGGCGGCCGGCAGCGGCAGGCCCATACCGACCTCGGGGGCGAGCGAGGGCCCGGCGATGTCGTTGCGCAGGACCAGGAAGAGCAGCAGGGTCAGCGCGGAGCCGAGGGTGCAGGCGAGCGCGACCTCACCGGCGATCAGGGCCCGGATCCGGGCGGAGCCGGCGCCCGCCGCGGTGAGGCCGGCGATCCGTTCGGGGCGCCGGGCCGGTACCGCGCGGGCGGCCACGGCGGCGAACCAGGCGACCGCCGCCAGCGGCGGCAGGCACCAGAGCAGCCGGGCGACGGTGTCGGCGCCGCCTGCCGGGTCGCTCATCGCCCGGCCGAGGGCCCGCAGCAGGAAGGCGGCGACGACCGCGCCGGCCAGTGCGGTGAGCAGCCAGCGGCCGAGGTCGGGCACCCGGTAGCCCCGGGCCAGACGGAGATAGAACACGTCGACTCTTTCAGCGGCGGGGCGGCGTCATCGGCGCGTGGCCGATACGGCGGACGCTCCGGTGGCTCCCGGCGCGGCGGCGGTCCCGGTGCTCCCGGACGTGCCGCGCGGGACGGGTGCGGCGGGTGCGGCCAGCCGTCCGTCGACGAGGGCGACGGCGCGGTCCGCGTACCGGACGAGCTCGGGGTCGTGGGTGGCCAGGACGAGGGTGAGCTGGTGCGAGCGGGCCGCGCTGGTCAGTATCCGCAGGACCTGTTCGGCGGCCTCGCGGTGCAGCGGGGCGGTGGGGTCGTCGGCGAAGACGACCGGGGGCAGCGGGGCGAGCGCGCGGGCGACGGCGATCCGCTGGCGCTGGCTCTGGATCAGCCGGTCGGGTCGCAGCCGGGCGATGTCGCCGATGTCGAGCCGCTCCAGCCACTCGGCGGCGGCGGTGTACGCGGCCTTGTTGCCGGCGCCGGCCAGCAGCAGGGGCAGGGCGACGTTCTCCCGGGCGGTCAGCTCGGGCACCAGGTGCGGTTCGGAGCCGACGAAGCCGAATCGGTCGCGCCGCAGTCGTTCGCGGCCGGCCCGGCCGAGGGTGTGGACGGGGGCGCTGTTGAACCAGACCTCGCCCCCGTCGACCGGGACGAGGGCGGAGAGACAGCCGAGCAGGGTGCTCTTCCCGGAGCCGCGCGGCCCGGTGACCGCGAGCACCTCGCCCTCCCGGACGCCGAGTGAGATACCGCGCAGGGCGGGGGTGCCGTGATGGGACTTGACGATCTCCCGGGCCCACAGCACGTCGTTGTCAGGCGGGGCCGCTGACATGAGGTTCCATCCTGGGTGGCCGCAGGGATATGACAGTCGTCAGATTAGAACGATCGGGACCGGGCGCGGTTGCGGCGCACTGGCCCATCAGGGGCAAATCACCCGGAATCAGGCATGTTTGATCGGGTCGATCATGCAGAAACACCGAAGGGCGGTCCCGCGGGAAGCGGGACCGCCCTTCGGCGGAGGGTGGGGAGGAAAGATCAGGTGATCAGATCTTGGCCCACGCGTCGGTGAGGCTGGTCCGCAGGATCTGCTCGATCTCGTCGAAGGTCGACTGGTCGGAGATCAGCGGCGGGGCCAGCTGGACGACCGGGTCGCCACGGTCGTCGGCGCGGCAGTACAGGCCGTTGTCGAAGAGCGCCTTCGACAGGAAGCCGTAGAGCACGCGCTCGACCTCGTCGTCGTTGAACGACTCCTTGGTGACCTTGTCCTTCACGAGCTCGATGCCGTAGAAGTACCCGTTGCCGCGGACGTCGCCGACGATCGGCAGGTCGCGCAGCTTGTTCAGGGTGCCGAGGAAGTTCGCCTCGTTGTCCAGCACGTGCTGGTTCAGGCCCTCGCGCTCGAAGATGTCGAGGTTGGCCAGCGCCACCGCGGAGGAGACCGGGTGGCCACCGAAGGTGTAGCCGTGCAGGAAGGTGTTGTCACCCTTGTAGAACGGCTCGGCCAGGCGGTCCGAGATGATCGTGGCGCCGATCGGGGAGTAGCCCGAGGTCATGCCCTTGGCGCAGGTGATCATGTCGGGCTGGTAGCCGAACTTGTCGGCGCCGAACATGGTGCCCAGGCGGCCGAAGGCGCAGATGACCTCGTCCGAGACCAGCAGCACGTCGTGGCGGTCGCAGATCTCGCGCAGGCGCTGGAAGTACCCGGGCGGCGGCGGGAAGCAGCCACCGGCGTTCTGCACCGGCTCGACGAAGACGGCGGCGACGGTCTCGGCGCCCTCGTTGAGGATCGCGACCTCGATCTCGTCGGCGCACCAGCGGCCGTAGGCCTCGGGGTCGACGGTGCCGTCCGGGCCTTCGAGGAAGGCCGGCGCGCGGTAGATGTTGGTGTTCGGGGCCTTGTGGGTGCCCGGCACCAGCGGCTCGAACGGGGCCTTCAGGCCCGGCAGGCCGGTGATGGACAGCGCGCCCTGCGGGGTGCCGTGGTAGGCGACCGCACGCGAGATGACCTTGTACTTGGTGGGCTTACCGGTCAGCTTGAAGTACTGCTTGGCCAGCTTCCACGCGGTCTCGACGGCCTCGCCGCCACCGGTGGAGAAGAACACCTTGTTCAGGTCGCCCGGGGCGTAGTTCGCCAGGCGCTCGGCCAGCTCGACGGCCTTCGGGTGGGCGTAGCTCCACACCGGGAAGAAGGCGAGCTCCTTGGCCTGCTTGGCAGCGGCCTCGGCGAGCTCGACGCGGCCGTGACCGGCCTGCACCACGAACAGGCCGGAGAGGCCGTCGATGTACTTCCGGCCCTTGTCGTCCCAGATGTAGGTGCCCTCGCCCCTGGCGATCGTCGGCACGGGAGAGTTCTCGTACGACGACATGCGGGTGAAGTGCATCCACAGGTGGTCGTAGGCGGTCTTGGAAAGGTCCTTCTGCGCCGGGTCGGCTGTCATCGGGTGCCCCAGGTGTAGGTCTGTTTCCGGAGCTTCAGGTAAACGAAGCTCTCGGTGCTCCGCACGCCGGGAAGCGCGCGGATGCGCTTGTTGATCATTTCGAGCAGGTGCTCGTCGTCCTCGCAGACCAGTTCGGCCAGGAGATCGAACGAGCCTGCGGTGCAGACGACGTAGTCGACCTCGTCGAGGGCGGCCAACGCGTCGGCGACGGGCTCGATGTCGCCCTCGACCCGGATCCCGACCATCGCCTGGCGGGTGAAGCCGACGGTGAGCGGGTCCGTGACGGCGACGATCTGCATCACGCCTTGGTCGAGCAGCTTCTGGACGCGCTGCCGTACGGCTGCCTCGGACAGGCCGACGGCCTTGCCGATGGCGGCGTACGGGCGGCGCCCGTCCTCCTGGAGTTGCTCGATGATCGCCTTGGAGGCGGCGTCGAGGGGAACGCTGGCGTTCCGGTCGCGGTTGGCCACGCCGCAACTGTGCCTGATCGTTCCTCTGTTCGCAAGCGCGGGATCTGCTGATTTCGTCGTGATCTTGGAAATCGGGTACGGATTTCATCGCTGTCTCGAAGTTGTGCTGTCGATACCAGCAGTCGTACGGCTACCCTGGTTCGGTACGCGCGCGGCTTCGCAGCGCAGCGCGCGTTCCCCCGAACAGTGGACCGCGCCGCGCCCGGCCCGGCCACTCGGCGCCCTTCGTCCGTCGGACCCCCCGACGTACCATGGCGCCGGAATCTGCAATGCCGCAGGCCCAGACCGAGGAGAGACCCGTGAGCGACCTTCGCACGCTGCGCAACTACATCAACGGTGAGTTCGTCGACGCGGCGGACGGCCGCACGCTCGACATCGTGGACCCCACCACCGGCGAGGTCTACGCGACGTCTCCGCTGTCCGGCGCCTCCGACGTGGACGCCGCCATGGCCTCGGCCGCCGCCGCCTTCCCGGTCTGGCGCGACGCCACCCCCAGCACCCGCCAGAAGCTGCTGCTCAAGATCGCCGACGCGGTCGAGGCACGCGCCGACGAGATCGTGGACGCCGAGGTCCGCAACACCGGCAAGCCCCGCGCGCTGACCCTCTCCGAGGAGATCGGCCCGATGGTGGACCAGATCCGCTTCTTCGCCGGCGCCGCCCGTCTCCTGGAGGGCAAGGCCGCCGGTGAGTACATGGACGGCATGACCTCGATCGTCCGACGCGAGCCGGTCGGCGTCTGCGCCCAGGTCGCGCCGTGGAACTACCCGATGATGATGGCCGTCTGGAAGTTCGCCCCGGCCATCGCCGCGGGTAACACCGTCGTGCTGAAGCCGTCGGACACCACCCCGGCCTCCACGGTGCTGCTGGCCGAGATCATCGGCGGCATCCTGAAGGACCTGGAGCTGCCGGCCGGCGTCTTCAACGTGATCTGCGGCGACCGCGAGACCGGCCAGGCCATGGTCGAGCACTCCACCCCGGCGATGGCCTCCATCACCGGTTCGGTGCGCGCCGGCATCTCGGTCGCGGAGTCGGCGGCCAAGGACGTCAAGCGCGTCCACCTGGAGCTGGGCGGCAAGGCCCCGGTCGTGGTCTTCGAGGACGCGGACATCGCCGAGGCCGTCGAGGGCATCTCGGTGGCCGGCTTCTTCAACGCGGGCCAGGACTGTACCGCCGCCACCCGCGTGCTGGTCCACGAGTCGATCCACGACGCCTTCGTCGAGGCGCTGGCCAAGGCCGCGGCCGAGACCAAGACCGGCGGCGTGGACGACGAGGACGTGCTCTACGGCCCGCTGAACAACGCCAACCAGCTGAAGCAGGTCACCGGCTTCATCGACCGCCTGCCGGCGCACGCCAAGGTCGAGGCCGGCGGCCACCGGGTCGGCGACAAGGGCTACTTCTACGCCCCGACCGTCGTCTCCGGGCTGAACCAGGACGACGAGATCATCCAGAACGAGGTCTTCGGCCCGGTCATCACCGTGCAGAAGTTCTCGGACGAGGACCAGGCCGTCGGCTACGCCAACGGTGTCGAGTACGCGCTGGCCTCCTCGGTGTGGACCAAGGACCACGCCCGCGCGATGCGGATGTCGCGCCGTCTGGACTTCGGTTGCGTCTGGATCAACACCCACATCCCGCTGGTCGCCGAGATGCCGCACGGCGGTTTCAAGAAGTCCGGCTACGGCAAGGACCTCTCCTCCTACGGGTTCGAGGACTACACCCGGGTGAAGCACGTCATGACCGCGCTCTAGAGCGTGCGGGACCGTCGGGGCGTGGCAGGGCCGCGCCCCGACGGCGCGTGACCGATCGTCCGGCATGGCGGCGGGCCCGGGCCGGGAGCGGTCCGGGCCCGCCGTCTTGCCACCCTGTCGGCCGTTCGTGTGACCGCCTGACAGGATGAACCTGCACTTCGGCACCGGGACTCCCTAGCCTTGCCGCATGAGCATCCCCACCGCTGACTCAGCTGCCGGCCAGGCCGTCAAGGCCGCCGACCGCGCGCACGTCTTCCACTCGTGGTCCGCCCAGGCGCTGATCGACCCCCTCGCGGTGGCCGGCGCCGAGGGCTCGTACTTCTGGGACTACGACGGCAACCGCTACCTCGACTTCTCCTCGCAGCTGGTGAACACCAACATCGGGCACCAGCACCCGAAGGTGGTCGCCGCGATCCAGGAGCAGGCCGCGAAGCTCTGCACCATCGCCCCCGGCTTCGCCGTCGAGTCCCGCAGCGAGGCCGCCCGGCTGATCGCCGAGCGCACCCCCGGGGACCTCGACAAGATCTTCTTCACCAACGGCGGCGCCGAGGCCAACGAGAACGCCATCCGGCTGGCCCGGCTGCACACCGGCCGGCAGAAGGTCATGGCGACCTACCGCTCGTACCACGGCGCCACCGCCAACGCGATCGCCCTCACCGGCGACCCGCGCCGCTGGGCCAACGAGACCGGGGTCTCCGGCGTCGTGCACTTCTGGGGCCCGTACGCCTACCGCTCCAACTTCCACGCCGAGAACGAGGCGCAGGAGTGCGAGCGCGCGCTGCGGCACCTGGAGCAGGTGATCGCGTTCGAGGGTCCGGGTACCGTCGCGGCGATCATCCTGGAGACGGTGGTCGGCACCGCGGGCATCCTGATCCCGCCGCCGGGCTACCTGGCCGGGGTGCGCGAGATCTGCGACCGCTACGGCATCGTGTTCATCCTGGACGAGGTGATGGCCGGCTTCGGCCGCACCGGCGCGTGGTTCGCCGCCGACCACTGGGGCGTCACCCCGGACCTGCTGACCTTCGCCAAGGGCGTCAACTCCGGTTACGTCCCGCTGGGCGGGGTGGCGATCAACGCGGAGATCGCCGCGACCTTCGCCGAGCGGCCGTTCCCCGGCGGGCTCACCTACTCGGGCCACCCGCTGGCCTGTGCCTCGGCCGTCGCCACGATCAACACCATGGCGCAGGAGGGCATCGTCGAGAACGCCGCGCACATCGGCGAGAACGTGATCGGTCCGGCGCTGCGTGAGCTGGCCGAGCGCCACCCCTCGATCGGCGAGGTGCGCGGGCTCGGGGTGTTCTGGGCCCTGGACCTGGTCAAGGACCGGACCACCCGCGAGCCGCTGGTGCCGTACAACGCGGCGGGCCCCGCCAACGCGCCGATGGCAGAGCTGGCCGCCGCCTGCAAGCAGCGCGGGCTCTGGCCGTTCGTCAACATGAACCGCTTCCACGTCGTTCCGCCGTGCACCGTCACGGAGGAGGAGGCCAAGGCCGGTATCGCGGTGCTCGACGAGGTGCTGTCGCTGACCGACGCGCACACCGTCTGACCGACAGCCCGCCGACCGGCGACGTACCAGGCCGGCGACGTACCAGGCCGGCGACGCATCAGGCCGGCGACGTGTCAGGCCGACGAGGTATCAGACCCGACAGGACGGCCCCGGGTGCCCGTGCGCCCGGGGCCGTCCCACGCTCCGGAGGACCACTTTGCCCCGCACCACCCTCACCCGCCGCGGCGTGCTCGGCACCGCCGGGCTGTTCGGCGTCGGAACCCTGACCGGCTGCGGCATCCCGTCCGCCTACGTCGCCGAGGACCGTCGCTCCGCCCCCGACCGCTCGGGGGAGGAGAAGCGGCTGGGCTTCTCCAACTGGACGCAGTACATCGACGTCGACGACGACGGCGGCCGCCCCACCCTGGACGCCTTCACCGAGCGGACCGGGATCAAGGTCACCTACACCGAGGACATCAACGACAACGACGAGTTCTTCGGGAAGATCGGGCCGGTGCTGACCCAGGGCACCGACCCCGGCCGGGACCTGATGGTGGTCAGCGACTGGATGGCCGGGCGGTACGTCTCGCTCGGCTGGGTGCAGACCATGGACCGGGCCAACCTGCCGAACGTCACCGCCCAGCTGGATCCGCAGCTGGCGAACCCGGCCTTCGACCCCGGGCGCCGGCGCAGTGTGCCGTGGCAGTCCGGGATCACCGGCATCGCCTACAACCGCAAGGAGCTGGGCCGCGAGATCAGGTCCACCGCCGATCTCTGGGCCCCCGACCTCAAGGGCCGGGTCACCCTGTTCGCCGGGCTGGACGAGGCGCTCGGCCTGCTGATGCTCGGGTACGGCGCCGACATCTCGGCCTTCACCGAGGACGACGCGCACCGGGCGATGGACCTGGTGCAGAAGATGGTCGACAGCCGGCACGTCCGCCGTTTCACCGGCAACGACTACACCAGCGACCTGGCCTCCGGGGCCGCGCTGGCCTGCCAGGCCTACTCGGGTGACGCCGTCCAGCTCACCGCCGAGAACCCGGACATCGCGTTCGTGGTGCCCGAGGAGGGCGGCGAGCTCTGGGCGGAGAGCCTGCTGATCCCCAACCGGGCCGCGCACAAGCGGAACGCCGAGCTGTTGATCGACCACTACTACCGGCCCGAGGTGGCCGCCGAACTGGCCGCCGCCGTGCAGTACATCTGTCCGGTGCCGGCCGCCCGTGAGGTGCTGGCGGCCAGCGGGGACAAGGAGAAGGCCGAGCTGGCGGAGCACCCGTTGGTCTTCCCGACCGACGAGATGCGGGCCCGGCTGCACACCATGCGCGATGTCACCTCCGCCGAGCGCCCCGGTCTGCACAAGGTCTGGGGCCGCATCACCGGGGTGTAGCGCGGCGGGGCCGGCCGCTCAGCGCCTCTGCCGCTCAGCGCCGCACCGCGTCCAGCGCGAGCAGCGCGACGTGCAGCGAGAGGCAGGACTCGACCTGGTCGAGGTCGACGCCGAGGATCCGCTCGACCTTGTGCAGCCGGTCGTAGAAGGACGGCCGGGACAGGTGCGCGGCATCGGCCGCCGCGGACTTGTTCCGGCCCTGTTCCAGGTAGATCCGCAGCATCTGCACCAGCTGGGCGTTGTGCTCGGCGTCGTAGGCGAGCAGCGGGCCCAGCTCGCGCTCGACGTAGGTCTGCAGCCGGGCGTCGTCGCGCAGCAGGTGCAGCAGGCCGCGCAGCCGGACGTCGGGCAGCCGGTAGTACGCGGCCGCCCGCCCGCCGGGCGCGTCGTGCAGCGCGGCGTCGGCGACCTGGGTGGCCTCCAGCAGGGTGCGCCGGGCATCGCGGACCGAGCCGACCGAGGAGCCGGCGGCGACCACCGGTGTCGGTGCGGGGGCGGCGTCCCGGTTGGCCTCCGCCGTCAGTCGGCGCAGCGCCGCTGCGAAGGCGTCCAGCGCGGCGTGCTCGTCCTGCTGGGCGCCGAGCGCGATCAGCACGCCCACGCCCTCGTCGTCGAGCGCGCCGACGAGGGCGGAGAGCCGGCAGCCGCGGATCGCGGTGGCCGCCAGCTCGGTGAAGTCGCGCAGCCGGGCCTGGGCCTCCAGCGCGGCCGGGATCGGTCCGCGCCGCTGCCGCAGCACTACGCCGACCAGCCGGCGGCTCTCCAGCGGCACACCGAGGGCCTGGGCGCGCAGCGCGACCTCGGAGACGGTCAGCGCGTGGGTGAGGATGCCGGACAGCAGGGTGCGGTGGGTCTGCCGCTCCAGGCTCTCGCGGTCCCGGACCACCAGCCGGTTCAGGGCGAGCGCGGAGGCACCGCGCTCCAGCAGCATGGTGTGCGGATGCGCGGTGCCCTCGGGCAGCGGCCCCGGGTCGGCGACCAGGACGAGCCGGCCCCAGTCCTGGCCCCGGGCGCCGACCGTGGTGACCAGCCAGCCGCTGCGCGGGTCGTGTCCGGTGCGGCCCGGTGGGCGGACCCCGCGCGAGCGCCGCTCCCAGTCCTCCAGCAGCTCGGTCTCCGGCCGGCCGGCGGTGTCGTGCGCCAGCACCTGGTGGGCGAGGTTCTCCAGGACGACCGGCCCGCCCGCCATCCGGGCCACCTGGCGGACCACCTCGGCCGGCTCGGCGCCCTCCACCACCAGTTCGTTGAAGACCTGGTGGACCGTCTCCGAGGTGCGCAGCTGCTCCAGCTGGGCGTTGACCACCAGGGCGTGCACGGCCTCGGTGACGGCGACGAAGCGCAGCTCGCGCCGGAGCGCGATCAGCGGCAGGCCGCGCTGCTCGGCGGCGTGCACCAGGGCGCGCGGCAGCGAGTCGAAGTAGCGCCGGCCGAACTCGATGACCAGGCCGGCCACGCCGACCTCGTCCAGCTCGCGCACGTACCGGGCGAGTCCCTCGCGGTCCTCGGGCAGCGCGATGCCGGTGGTCAGCACCAGCTCGCCGCCCTGGAGCACACCGGCGACATCGGGCAGCTCGCTGACGTGGACCCAGCGGACCGGGCGCTCCAGACGGTCGGTGCCGGCGACGACCTGGGGGAGGCCGCGCCGCATCACCTCCAGGTCGAGCACATGGGCGACGGTGGGGAGCATCGCGGGGCCTCCAGGGTTCAGAGTGTCAGGTAAATCATCGCTCCCGGCGACGATCTGTTGCCCTCGGAGAACCCTTGCACCCTGTAAGGCCCTGCGGGCCTAGCTTTCCGGGGTGACCCTTGTCACGCCCTGGCGGCAAAGGGCATGGTCAGCGGGTCGGCTGTGGCGAAAGGCGACACAACCGCGGGAATCCGTCGTGTTAACCGGAAAGCAACAGCGGGATCCCTTGCCGGGGAAACCTGGGGCTGTCAGGATCGCGCATCCCGGTGACCGACCGGACGGATTCCCCCGCACCGCAGACGCGGCGACTCGACCAGTCGTACGACGCCGGTGCGGTCCCCTGCCCGCCGACCCGTGCAGCATGACGGATCAGGCGGACTTCACGCCTTGCGGGCAGTCGAACCACCGGCACTTGGAGGAACAGATGGACCTGACCGACTTCGGCGCGGGCGCGCAGTACATCGCCGGCCGGCAGAGCCGGGGGAGCGGCGACCCCTTCCAGGTCGTCAACCCGGCGGACGGCAGCGTGGTCGAGCAGATCTCCCTGGCCTCCACCGAGCAGGTCGACGCCGCGGTCGCCGCCGCCCGGGCCGCGCTGCCCGAGTGGGCCGGCGCCACCCCCGGGGCCCGTTCGGAGGCGCTGACCCGGTTGGCCGCCGTCCTCGCCGAGGCCGGCGCCGACCTCGCCCGGGTGGAGACCTCGCAGACCGGCAAGCCGGTGAAGCTCTCCAGCGAGTTCGACGTCCCCGGCACCGTCGACAACACCGCGTTCTTCGCGGGAGCCGCCCGCAACCTGGAGGGCAAGGCGGCCGGCGAGTACTCCGGGGACCACACCTCCTACGTGCGGCGCGAGCCGATCGGCGTGGTCGGCTCGATCTCGCCGTGGAACTACCCGCTGCAGATGGCCGCCTGGAAGATCCTCCCGGCCATCGCGGCGGGCAACACCATCGTCCTCAAGCCGGCCGAGCTGACCCCGCTGACCTCGGTGATGTTCGCCCGGGCCTGCACCGCGGCCGGCATCCCGGACGGCGTGGTCAACGTGGTCACCGGGGCCGGGCGCACCGCGGGCGAGCGCCTCGTCGCGCACCCCGACGTCGCGATGGTCTCCTTCACCGGCTCCACCCCGGTCGGCCGGCGGGTCGCCGAACTCGCCACCGCGACCGTCAAGCGCACCCACCTGGAGCTCGGCGGCAAGGCCCCGTTCGTGGTCTTCGACGACGCCGACCTGGACGCCGCCGTGCACGGCGCGGTCGCCGCCTCGTTGATCAACAGCGGCCAGGACTGCACCGCCGCCACCCGCGCCTACGTCCAGCGCCCGCTCTACGACGCCTTCGTGGCCGGTGTCGCCGAGCTCTACGGCGCGATCCGGCTCGGCGACCCGCTGAACCCCCGCACCGACCTCGGCCCGCTGGTCTCGTACACCCACCGCGACCGGGTGGCCGGATTCGTCGAGCGGGCCCGCGGCTACGGCGCCACCGTCGTCACCGGCGGCCGCGCCCCCGAGAAGGGCCACGACGGCACCGACCTCACCCGCGGCGCCTACTACCTGCCCACCCTCGTCACCGACGCGGCGCAGGACAGCGAGATCGTCCAGGGCGAGATCTTCGGTCCGGTCCTGGTCGTGCTGCCCTTCGACGGCGACGACGAGGGGCTGCGGCTGGCCAACGACACCCCGTACGGCCTGGCCGCCTCGGCGTGGACGAGCAATGTGCACCGCTCGCTGCGCGCCACCCGGGAGATCGCGGCCGGCTGCGTCTGGGTCAACGACCACATCCCGATCATCAGCGAGATGCCGCACGGCGGCTACAAGTCCTCCGGTTACGGCAAGGACATGTCGCAGTACTCGCTGGACGAGTACACCCAGGTCAAGCACGTCATGTTCGACACCACGGCGGTGGCCCGCAAGGACTGGCACCGCACCGTCTTCGGAGACAGATAACCCCATCGAGGGGCGTTCCCCCACCGCCCCGTCCCGACCTCTCGCCCCCAGGAGGCCCGTTCCATGGCGTTCAACGAGCTCACCGACGGTCTGTCCGAACCGGTCCGCAAGGCCTGGGAACGCAGTCTGACCAGTGGCCGGGCCTCCCTCGGCAGGCGGACGCTGCTGCGCGCCGTCGCCCTCACCGCCGGTGCGGGCACGCTGGCGGCGTGCGGCATCCCGGCGGCCGGCACCGCCGGCACCGGCGACTCCACCGCGAACGCCGCTCCGGACCTCTCGGAGAGCGACCGGGAGGTGGGCTTCTCCAACTGGCCGCTCTACATCGACACCGACGAGAACGACCCGGAGAAGCACGGCTCGCTGGAGGCCTTCACCGCGGCCACCGGGATCACGGTCAAGTACACCGAGGACATCAACGACAACGTCGAGTTCTTCGGCAAGGTCAAACCGCAGCTCGCGGCCGGCCAGGACACCGGCCGCGACCTGGTGGTGCTCACCGACTGGATGGCCGCCCGGCTGATCCGCCTCGGCTGGGCGCAGAAGCTCACCCCGGCCAACGTCACCACCGCGATCACCAACGTGGACGCGCGCTTCCGCGCCCCCGACTGGGACCCGGGCCGGCTCTACTCCTACCCGTGGGCCGGCATCCAGACGGTGGTCGCCTACAACCGGAAGGCCACCAAGGGGAGGGAGGTCACCAGCGTCGCCCAGCTGCTGGAGGACCCCGACCTCAAGGGCCGGGTCACCTTCCTCTCCGAGATGCGCGACACCGTCGGGATGACCCTGCTGGACATGGGCAAGGACCCGGCGAAGTTCACCGCCGACGACTACGACGCGGCGATCGCCCGGCTGCAGAAGGCCGTGGACAGCAAGCAGATCCGCCGCTTCACGGGCAACGACTACGGCCAGGAACTCTCCTCCGGCGACATCGCGGCCTGTGTCGCCTGGGGCGGCGACCTGATCCAGCTGCGGGCCGACAACCCGGACATCGAGTTCGTGATCCCGGAGAAGGGCTTCGTCACCGCGACGGACAACATGCTCGTCCCGGCCAGGGCCCGGCACAAGGCCAACGCCGAGAAGCTGATCGACTTCTACTATCAGCCCAAGATCGCGGCGCAGCTGGCCGCGGGCATCGGCTACGTCTCCGCCGTCACCGGGATGGAGAAGGAGCTCGCGGCCATCGCCCCGGACAGCGCGGCCAACCCGCTGGTCGTCCCCACTCCCGAGATGGCGGCGAAGGCACACGTGTTCCGCAGCCTGACCGAGGCCGAGGAGAGCTCCTTCGAGGAGAAGTTCTCCAAGCTCATCGGCGCCTGACCCCCACTGACGGCAGAGAATCCAGAGAGACACCACCCATGACAGAGCAGCTGCGCTCCGCGGCCACCGGCGGCGATGTCCGCCTCACCGGCATCGGCAAGACCTACGGGTCCTTCACCGCCGTCCACCCGCTCGACCTGACCGTTCCCCAGGGCTCCTTCTTCGCCCTGCTCGGCGCCTCCGGCTGCGGCAAGACCACCACGCTGCGCATGATCGCCGGACTGGAGGAGCCCACCACCGGGACCGTCCTGATCGGCGGCCAGGACGTCACCGCCCTGCCCCCGTACAAGCGGCCGGCGAACACGGTCTTCCAGAGCTACGCGCTCTTCCCGCACCTCGACATCTTCGAGAACATCGCCTTCGGCCTGCGCCGGCGCGGCAAGAAGGACGTCAAGAAGCAGGTCGACGACATGCTGGAGCTGGTGGAGCTCGGCCAGTTCGCCCGCCGCAAGCCGCACCAGCTCTCCGGCGGCCAGCAGCAGCGCGTCGCCGTGGCCCGCGCCCTGATCAACCACCCGCAGGTGCTGCTCCTGGACGAGCCGCTCGGCGCCCTCGACCTCAAGCTCCGCCGGCAGATGCAGCTGGAGCTCAAGCGGATCCAGACCGAGGTCGGCATCACCTTCGTCCACGTCACCCACGACCAGGAGGAGGCCATGACCATGGCCGACACCATCGCGGTGATGAACGGCGGCCGGGTGGAGCAGCTCGGTGCCCCCGCCGAGCTCTACGAGAACCCCGCCACCACCTTCGTGGCCAACTTCCTCGGCCAGTCCAACCTGCTGCCCGCCGACGTGACCGGCCAGGAGGGCGGTGACCTGCTGCTCAGCGCCGCCGGTGCCCGGCTCGCCGTGCCCAGGGCCCGGTGCGCCGCCGACGCCCGGAAGGTCCACCTCGGCGTCCGGCCGGAGAAGATCACCATCGAGCACTCCTCCGCCGAGGTCGCCGCCGGCCGCAACCGCCTGGCCGGCACCGTCGTCGACTCCAGCTTCATCGGCGTCTCCACCCAGTACCTGGTGCGCACCGACGGCGGCCAGGAGGTGACCGTCTTCGAGCAGAACATGGAGCGGGACGCCCGGATCGTCCCCGGCGCGCCGGTCGTCCTGCACTGGAACCCGGCACACTCCTTCGCCCTGGACGCCGCGCAGGCGATCGACGCGGGCACCGGGGAGGAGGCGGCATGACCACCACCACCGCGGCGGCGCCGCCGCAGGCCATACCCCCCGACGGCAGCGCGCTGCCCGATCCGGCCGCGCGGCCCAGGCGCAAGCTCACCCCGTACTGGCTGCTGCTGCCCGGCATCGCCTGGCTGGTGGTCTTCTTCGCGGTGCCGATGGTCTACCAGGCCTCCACCTCGCTGCAGACCGGCTCGCTGGAGGAGGGCTTCAGCGTCACCTGGCACGTCGCCACCTACTGGGACGCCCTGGTCGAGTACCGCTGGCACTTCGTCCGCTCGTTCGGCTACGCCGCGACCGCCACGCTGTTCTGCCTGGCCATCGGTTATCCGCTCGCGTACACGATCGCCTTCAAGGCGAGCAAGCGCTGGCGCAACGTCATCCTGATCCTGGTGATCGCGCCGTTCTTCACCAGCTTCCTGATCCGCACGCTGGCCTGGAAGACCATCCTCTCGGACGGCGGCCCGGTGGTCGGCGCGCTCAACGCGCTGCACGTCCTGGACCTCACCAGCGCGGTCGGGCTCACCTCGGGCGACCGGGTGCTGGCCACGCCGCTCGCGGTGGTCTGCGGTCTGACCTACAACTTCCTGCCGTTCATGATCCTTCCGCTGTACACCTCGCTGGAGCGGATCGACCCGCGGCTGCACGAGGCGGCCGGCGACCTGTACGCCCGCCCGTTCACGACCTTCCGCAAGGTGACCTTCCCGATCTCGCTCCCCGGGGTGGTCGCGGGCACGCTGCTCACCTTCATCCCGGCCTCCGGCGACTACATCAACGCCCAGCTGCTGGGTTCGCCGAGCGAGCAGATGGTCGGCAACGGCATCCAGAAGCAGTTCCTGAACGTGCTCGACTACCCCACGGCCGCCGCGCTGAGCTTCATCCTGATGGCCCTGATCCTGGGCATGGTGACGGTCTACATGCGCAAGGCCGGGACGGAGGAACTGGTCTGATGTCCCGAGTGATCAAGTGGATCCGGGCCCACCTGGTGGTGCTGGCCGGCCTGCTGGCCCTGGCCTACCTGGTGCTGCCCAACCTGGTGGTGCTCGCCTTCTCGTTCAACAAGCCGGTCGGCAAGTTCAACTACGAGTGGTCCGAGTTCTCCACCGACGCCTGGACCGATCCCTGCGGTGTGGCCGACATGTGCCAGTCGCTGTCGCTGTCGCTGGAGATCGCGGTGCTCGCGACCGTCGGCGCCACCGTGCTCGGCACCATGGTCGCCTTCGCGCTGGCCCGCTACCGCTTCCGCGGCCGCTCCGCCACCACCGCGATGATCTTCCTGCCGATGGCCATGCCCGAGGTGGTGATGGCCGCCTCGCTCGGCACGCTCTTCCTCAACATGCGCATCCCGTTCGGCTTCACCACGATCCTCATCGCGCACATCATGTTCTGCCTGAGCTTCGTGGTGACGGCGGTCAAGGCCCGCGTGATGAGCATGGACCCGAGGCTCGAACAGGCCGCCCAGGACCTCTACGCGACCCCGACCCAGACCTTCCTGCGGGTCACCCTGCCGCTGGCCGCCCCCGGCATCGCCGCCGGCGCGCTGCTCAGCTTCGCGCTCTCCTTCGACGACTTCATCATCACCCAGTTCAACTCGGGCCCGACCACGGTCACCTTCCCGATGTTCGTCTGGGGCGCCTCCCAGCGCGGTATCCCGGTGCAGGTGAACGTCATCGGCACCGCGATGTTCATCGCCGCGGTGGTCCTGACCGTCGCCGGTCAGTGGCTCGGAAACCGCCGGAAGGCGACCGCCTGACCGGCCGGGCCGCCTCCCGGGCATACCGTCGGAGGCGGCCCCACCATCACCATCAATGTGCAGAAAGTGGCTGATAATGCATGGACTCCGCCCGCGCGCTCAGTGACGCCAGGCCCACCCCCTTCTGGCTGGAGGACCCGGGCCGGCCGGCGGCGCTGCCCGCTCTGGTCGGCGACACCACCTGCGACCTGCTGGTCGTCGGCGGCGGTTACTCCGGCCTCTGGACCGCCCTCGTCGCCAAGGAGCGCGACCCCTCCCTGGACGTCGTCCTGGTCGAGGGCAACGAGGTGGGGTGGGCCGCGTCCGGGCGCAACGGCGGATTCTGCGCGGCCAGCCTGACCCACGGATTCGGCAACGGGCTGCAGCGCTGGCCCGCCGAACTCGCCCAGCTGGAGCGCCTCGGCGCCGCCAACCTGGACGGCATCGAGGAGACCCTCAAGCGCTACGACATCGACGCCGAGTGGGAGCGCACCGGCGAGATCGACGTCGCCACCCAGCCCCACCAGCTCGCCGAGCTGCACGAGGTCGCCGAGGCCGTCGCCGAGTACGGGCTCGACATCACCGTGCTCGACCGTGACGAGCTGCGGGCCCAGGTCGACTCGCCGACCTTCCTCGGCGGGCTCTGGGACAAGGAGGGCGTGGCGATGGTCCACCCCGCCAAGCTGGCCTGGGGCCTCAAGGCCGCCAGCCTCTCCCAGGGCGTGCGGATCTTCGAGCACACCCGGGCGACGGACCTCGCCGAGCACGGCAGCGGCATGGCCGTCCGCACCCCGTACGGGCGGGTCTTCGCCCGGCGGGTCGCCCTCGGCACCAACGTCTTCCCGTCGCTGGTCAAGCGGGTCCGCCCGTTCATCGTCCCGGTGTACGACTACGCGCTGATGACCGAACCGCTCAGCGCGGAACAGCTCGCCGCGATCGGCTGGCAGGGGCGGCAGGGGCTCGGCGACAGCGCCAACAAGTTCCACTACTTCCGGCTCTCCGCCGACAACCGGATCCTCTGGGGCGGCTACGACGCCGTCTACCACTACGGCGGCCGGGTCCGGCACGAGTACGACCAGCGGCCGGAGACCTTCCGCACCCTGGCGAACCACTTCTTCCGCTGCTTCCCGCAGCTGGAGGGGCTGCGCTTCACCAACGCCTGGGGCGGCGCGATCGACACCTGCAGCCGGTTCTCGGCGTTCTTCGACACCGCCTACCGCGGCCGGGTCGCCTACGCCGCCGGGTACACCGGCCTGGGCGTCGGCGCCAGCCGGTTCGGCGCCGAGGTGATGCTCGACCTGCTGGCCGGGGAGCGGACCGAGCGCACCTCGCTGGAGATGGTGCGCTCCAAGCCGCTGCCGTTCCCGCCCGAGCCGGTGCGCTGGGCGGGGATCGAGATCACCACGCGCTCGCTGGAGCGGGCGGACCGGACCGGCGGTCACCGCAACCTCTGGCTGCGCACCCTCGACCGGATGGGGCTGGGCTTCGACAGCTGAGGGATCGGGTGGTCGGGCGCCGGTCCGAGGAGGGGCCGATTGGGTGCCCTCATGATCCGACGACCGACCGTCCTCATGATCCGACGACCGGTCGATCCGACGACCGGCCGATCCGGTGGTCGGTCGATCCGGTGATCGGTGCGGTGCTCCGCCGATGACGCCGTTCGGCCGAGTGATCGCGCTACCCGTGTAAGAGAGACCCGCCGTCCGCCTCTCGTTGGTGACGGCGGGTCTTGGTTCCCGTCGCGCCACGATCAGCAGCAGCGCTGAGAAACGGGGACAGGACCATGGAGAGCACCGGACTGCACTGGCTCGCCCAGGCGGCACCGGACCCGGACGCCTTCCGGGAACAGTGGGAACGCAGCGGGCTGGGCCTGATGCTGTTGCCCGCCGGACGCCTGTGGGACGTCCTCTCGGTGCCCGGCCGGCTCGGCCGCCCGGTCCTCGACATCCTCGACTCCCGCTCCTGCGGTCCGGTCCTCAGCGACTTCGCGGGCGAGAGTGTCGGCTTCCTCGTCCCCGTCGGCACGGCCGCGCGCTGGATCGGCACCGGCGTCCGGTGTGCCGGCGACGGCACCTGGATCGTGGTGCCGCACCCCGGACGTCGCAGCCGGGGCGTGCGCTGGCTCGTCCCGCCCGACGGCTCCGGACGGCTCAACGACCCGGTCCTGCTGGAGCTCGCCCTGCACGAGTCCGCCGCCCGGCTCAGCGACTGGTGAGGACGGCGGACCCTCGTCGGCTCCGGGTGTCCCGCGGCCGTGGGCAGGCGGGCGTGGTCCGGGATCCCCGGGCCGGCCGGCCCGGACGCACGGCGAGGGCGGTCGCGCCAGACTGGGAGGGTGACCACCACCCCGGACACCGTCGACGCGCCTCTGCGACCGGGCTCGGCCCAGCTGAGACTGGCCGAGCAGGCCCGCCCCGTCTGCGACCGGCTCGGGTTCGCGCTCGCCGGCGGGCACGCGCTGCGGGCCCTGGGCGTGCCGGCCTGCGCCCAGGACGGGCTGACCCTGGTGACCAGCGGCGGCACAGACCTGCCGCAGGCCGCGACCGAGCTGGCCGCCGCCTACCGGGCGGCCGGCGGCGGGGCCGCCGAGCGCCCGGGCACACCGCGTCTGGCACAGCTCTCCGTCCGGCTGACGCTCGGCGGGCGGACGCACACGGTGGAGTTGCGCAAGGAGCCGCTGGGCCATCGCCCGGTCCGCCTCGACCTCGGTTCCCCGGCGCCCGGCGAACCCTCGCTGACGATGACGGTCGTCGCCCTGGAGGACGCCGCTGGGCTGGCCACCGCGCTGCTCGCCGACCGGGGCCTGCCGCGGGACCTGCTCGACGTGCACGCCCTGACCGCCTGGTACCGGGAGGGGGAGCTGCTCGCGCTGGCCACCGCGTTGGACTCGGACTTCCAGCCCGCCGTTCTCGCCGACCGACTGGAGACGCTGGCCGAAGCCGCCGACGGGCGCTTCCGGGTCCGACGGCCGGTGGCCGGCACGGCGAGCGGCACCGAGGGCGCCACGGTGAGCGGGCTCAAGCGGTGGGCACTGGCGTGGTCGCAGGACCTCCGGCTCGACCTGATGGAGACCAGGGAGGCCGCGGACGGACTGCACGATCCGTATCTGGAGGACCTGGAGGCGAGGGAGGACGGGGCGGATGCCGAGGAGGACGCCGATGTGGGGCTGTCCGCCGGGGAGGGGGCGGGGGCGAGGGGGCAGTGAGTGGCGAGGGGGCAGTGGGCGCCGACCGGACGGGTGTGACGGGGCCGGTCCGGACTGGACCGGTCCGGGCAGGACCGCGGGGCCGTTCAAGGCCTGAGCTTCGCCCGTTCGGCCGATACGGCCGACGACCTGTAAGGCTGAATCCCCGATCCCCGTCAGCCTGTTCGTTGAGGCCTGGGGTGGTGGACACCAGACTGGGTGATGAGCGCGGTAGCCCCGTGATCCCGTCGCCCGGCCCACTCGCGGGCGGCGCCACACAAGGGACCGGCGGCAGGACGCCGCCCGGGACTTCGGAGGCAGACGGACCATGAGCAAGCACATCATTCACTGGATCGGTGGCCGGCCGGTCGCCACCGCCGGCGCTGCGCCCCGCCGCGGTGACATCTTCGACCCGGCCACGGGTCAGGTCTCGGGCCACGTCGACTTCGCCGGGATCGCCGAGGTCGACCAGGCGGTGGCCGCCGCGGCCTCGGCCTTCGTCGAGTGGCGCAACGCCTCGATCGCCAAGCGCACGACGGTGCTCTTCAACTTCCGCGAGCTGCTCAACGCCCGCCGGGACGAGCTGGCGGCGATCATCGTCGCCGAGCACGGCAAGGTGCACTCCGACGCGCTCGGCGAGATCGCCCGGGGCATCGAGGTCGTCGAGTACGCCTGTGGCATCCCGCAGCTCGTCAAGGGCGGCTTCACCGAGCAGGCGTCCACCGGCATCGACGTCTACTCGATCCGCCAGCCGCTCGGCCCGGTGGCCATCATCTCCCCGTTCAACTTCCCGGCCATGGTGCCGATGTGGTTCTTCCCGATCGCCATCGCGGCCGGCAACACGGTCGTGCTGAAGCCCTCGGAGAAGGACCCGTCCGCCGCCAACTTCCTCGCCGAGCTCTGGAAGGAGGCCGGGCTGCCGGACGGCGTCTTCAACGTCGTGCACGGTGACAAGGTCTCCGTCGACCGCCTGCTGGAGCACCCCGACATCAAGTCGGTCAGCTTCGTCGGCTCCACCCCGATCGCCCGCTACGTCTACGAGACCGGCACCCGGTACGGCAAGCGCGTGCAGGCCCTCGGCGGCGCCAAGAACCACATGCTGGTCCTGCCGGACGCCGACCTCGACCTCAGTGCCGACGCCGCCATCAACGCCGGCTTCGGTGCGGCGGGCGAGCGCTGCATGGCCATCTCGGTGCTGGTGGCCGTCGACCCGATCGGTGACGAGCTGGTCGAGAAGATCAAGGAGCGGATCGCCCAGCTCAAGGTCGGGCCCGGCTGCAACGGCGACTCGGAGATGGGCCCGCTGGTCACCGGCCAGCACCGGGACAAGGTCACCTCCTACGTCGAGTCCGGTGTCGCCGACGGCGCGGAGCTGGCCGTCGACGGCCGGAAGCACCCGATCACCGCCGAGGACCGCAACGGCGCCCCGACCTCGGACGGCTTCTGGCTCGGCCCCACCCTGTTCGACCACGTCAAGCCCGGCATGTCCGTCTACAACGACGAGATCTTCGGCCCGGTGCTGTCGGTGGTGCGCGTCGCCTCCTACGAGGAGGGCCTGGCGCTCATCAACGCCAACCCGTACGGCAACGGCACGGCCATCTTCACCAACGACGGCGGTGCGGCCCGGCGCTTCCAGTACGAGGTCGAGGTCGGCATGGTCGGCATCAACGTGCCGATCCCGGTGCCGGTCGCCTACTACTCCTTCGGCGGCTGGAAGGCGTCCCTGTTCGGCGACGCCCACGCCTACGGTCCGGACGGCGTGCAGTTCTTCACCCGCGGCAAGGCCGTCACCCAGCGCTGGCTGGACCCCTCGCACGGCGGCATCAACCTCGGCTTCCCGACCAACAGCTGAGCCCCCGCTCCACCGCGGCGGCCGACCGGACCCCTCCCCCCGGGGTC